>DASXMK010000166.1:0-3180 GCA_036495705.1 Caulobacteraceae bacterium
TGACGGGCCGCCGCCTGCAGGGCCGCGCCCGTGAGCAAGCCTTCGCCGCCCGTCGGCGGGGGTTCGAAGCGGGCCAGGGCCTCGGGCTCGATATAGGCGCCCTGGATATCGATCGTCACGTCGACCCACACCGTCCCCGGCCGGCCGCTGACCGCCAGCCAACAGGCCTTATCCAGCTCCCAGGCGATACGGGCCGGATCCTGAACGGTGACGGCGTATTTGGTAATGCCGCCCACCATGCGGACGATGTCGACCTCCTGGTCGCCAAGCTGGCGCAGCCCCGGCGCAAAGTTGCCGGCGATGGTTTCACGCCGGACCTGGCCTGAAATCACGATCATCGGCAGGCTGTCGGTGTAGGCGCCGAATACGCCGTTGAGGGCGTTGATCCCACCAGGACCGGTGGTGACGTTCAGGATCGCAGGTCTTCCGCTCAGACGGGCATAGGCTTCGGCGGCCATGGCGCAGGCCTGCTCGTGGTGCAGGCAGACGACGTGAAGCTCGCGGTTCCGACCGAAGGCGTCGTTGAGGTGCATGGCGCCGCCGCCGGTGACCATGAACACATCGCCAAGCCCTTTGGCGCTCAGCGAGGCGGCGATGAAATCAGCGACGCGTTGTGACACCGGTTAAGCGCTTTCAGGTCAGGCGCGGTCGAACAGGTCTAGGGTGCGTTGGCGCGCCAGTTCGGCGCTGGCCGGGGCATGCCTCGCCGGGTCCTCGTTGTTGAAGCCGTGGCCGGCGTCATCATAGATATAGACCGGCACGTTCGGATTGGCCGCCTCGACCGCGGCCTTAACGTTGTCGCACGGGATCCCCGTGTCCTGGCGCCCGAGGTGGACGATGGTCGGGCACTTGGGCGTCAGCGCCGCGTTGGCCTGCACCATGCTGCCATAGTAGCTGGAGGCGGCGGCGATGCCGTCAAGATGGGTGGCGGCCAGCCAGGCGAACGAGCCGCCGTAGCAGTAGCCCACCACCATCACCTTGCCGCGCGGCGCGAGATAGTCACGGCAGGCGGCGATGTCGGCCAGCACCTGCTCGCGCGGGCTGGCCATGGCGTGGGCGACACCAGCCTTGATGCCCGCCTCGTCGTGGTGGGCCACGAAGCCCGGCTCGCGACGCTCGTAAAGCCCCGGCGCCACCGCCTCGAAGCCGAGGGAGGCCCAGCGGTCGACGTCGCGCGTCACGTGCTCGTCGATGCCGAAAATCTCCTGGATCACGATCACCCCGCCCTTGCGGGGTCCGCCGGGCGCGGCGTGGTAGGCGGGGAATTCGAACCCGTCCTCGGCCGTCGACTTGATCGTGATCATCTCGCCCATGGCGGCGTCTCCATTTCCCGCTCTAACGAAAGACTGGCTCAAGCCGGGCCATGGCTTCGGCCAGGCTGTCGGCCGAGCGGCATACGCAGATGCGCAGGAAGCTCTCGGAGCCCGGACCGAAGAAGATCCCCGGGGCCAGGCCGACACGGGTCTTTTCCAGGATGTCGATGCAGGCGGCGCGGGAGTCGGGCATGCCGTCGACCTCGAAGAAGGCGTACATGCCGGCGATCGGGCGCGGGCCCATGCGCACGCGTGGACTTGCCTCCAGGACATCGCAGGCGATGGCCATGCCGCGCTCGCAATAGCCGCGCATGTGGGCGACGAACCCCTCGCCCTCGGTCACCGCGGCCACGCCGGCATGCTGGATGAAGGTGGCCACACCGCTGGTGGTGTACTGGGTCATCATCGCCAGGGTTGGCCCGAGCGATGGCGGGTGAACCATCCAGCCCAGTCGCCAGCCGGTCATGGCCCAGGACTTGGAGAAGCTGTTGACGACGATCAGGCGGTCTTCCGTCTCGCCATGGTCGAGGATGGTCGGGGCGGCGTTCTGACCGAACACCATACGGTTGTAGACTTCATCGGCGATCAGCCACACGCCGCGCGCGCGGCACAGAGCCAGCATTTCGCGCTGGGTCTCGATCGGTATCATGGCCCCGGTGGGGTTGCCCGGCGAGGCGAAGAACACCAGGCGGGTGCGCGCGTCCATGGCGCCTACCAGCTTGCCGAGATCGAGCCGCCAGCCCTCCGGGCCGGCGTCCATACGCACCGAGCGCACTTCGGCCCCGGCGATGCGGGCCGCCCCGCCCATGTTCGGCCACACCGGATCGACGACGATGATGTTGTCTCCCGGCCCCGCGGTCAGCAGTACGGCCATGACCAGGGCGTGCATGCCGCTGGTGGTGACGGTGATCCGTTCGGGGCCGATCGGCCGGGCGGCGAGGCCGCTCTGGTAAGTCGCCAGAGCCGCGCGCAGCTCGGGGATGCCATTCTGGTGGGTGTAGAACACATGGCCCGCCGCCACCGCCCTGGCCATGGCCTCGCCGATGAACGCCGGGGCGGCCAGATCGCCCTCGCCGAACCACAGGGGAATGATGCTGGGATCGCCGAACCCATCCCTGGCCAGGGAGGAGATGTTCTCCAGCGGTATGCGGCCGATGGCCGCGCGGGCGCCTTCCAACGCCAGGGGCGAGAGTGGCGGCGAAGCGGTATCCATGCCGCGACCTATACGGCCGGCGCGCTCGCGTCCACCGGCTGGGGGTGCTGTCCTAATTCGGACACTCGGCAAATGAAATTAGGATACGTTCGCGAGAGGTCAGGTGAAGATCACGGAAGGCGACGAGCAATGACCGCCGCCACGGCGCTCGCCGTGCTCTACCTATCCCTCCTGGCCAGTGGCGCAGCGACCCAACCGGGTGGGTGTCGCCTCAATGTCGCCGACCCCTTGTCTCTCAAAAGCTTGACCGCCCTCAAGTCAGACCCCGTTCTGTCAGCCTACCCCAAATGCGTCGAAGCAAGAGCGCGGGCGCTTGAGCCCTCGGGAGCGAGCCTGGACGAGATTGCGTCCAAAGCGCTTCACGCCTGCAAGGCCGAACGGGCCGTTTACGCCGAGGCGATGGCGGCTTGTGGCGGTGCGAAGTTCGTTCGTGGCGAACTGACGGTGCAAGATCAAATTTTGCGCTGGGGGATCAGGGCGATCATCGGGGAACTTCGCGCCCAGCGTCGCTCGCTGCCAAATCAGGACACTCCGCCTTCCAACCTAGGACACTCTCCCGCGAATTAGGGCACCGCCGGCTGGGCGGTCGTCTTGGCGCCCAGGCGCTCGATCAGATGGTCGCCTACGCGCATGGCGTTGGCGACGGTGGTCAGG
>DASXMK010000167.1:0-15418 GCA_036495705.1 Caulobacteraceae bacterium
CCCTGGCGTTGATGGGCGCGCGCGAGCGCGGCGTGGTCGCCCGGGTGCGCTGGACGGCCGCTGCCGACGCTGTCCTGGTTGACAAGATCCAGGTGCAACAGGTGGTGCTCAACCTCGTGCGCAACGCTATAGAAGCTATGGAAGATTCGAAAATTCGCGAATTGAACCTGGCGACCAGTCAGGGAGAGCACGGCATGGCCCTGGTTTCGGTGTCCGACACCGGGGCGGGGATCAGCCCGGGGATCGCCGGCCAGCTCTTCAAGCCTTTCGTGACCACCAAGGGAAGCCAAGGCATGGGCGTGGGCCTATCTATCTGCCGCACTATCGTCGAGGCCCACGGCGGGCGTATCTGGGCTGAGCCAAATCCTGTCGGCGGGACCGTGTTTCGTTTCACATTGCCCAGAGCCGTGCTCGAGGAGGCCGCCTGATGTCGGACACTCACCTAGTTCACGTCATCGACGACGATGACGCTGTCCGTGATTCAATCGCTTTCTTGCTGGAGGCGGCCGGATTCGAGGTGAAGACATATGATTCCGGTACGAGGTTTTTGGAGCAATTCACCGGTCAGGAGACGGGCTGCGTGCTTACCGATGTGCGCATGCCTGGACTCACCGGTCTTGAACTGGCGGTCAAGCTCCGCGCCTTGGGCTCGGGCTTGCCGATCGTCGTGATCACCGGGCATGCCGACGTGGCCCTGGCCGTCGAGGCGATGAAAGCGGGTGTCGAGGATTTCATCGAAAAGCCCTTCGACGATGTGGTTCTGGTTAAGTCGGTGGAATCTGCGCTTGCCCGTTCGGGGACCGCCGGCAATGACCCAGCACGGAGCGCCGGCGAGCGCGCCGAGACCCTTCGACGTGTGGATAAGCTTTCCATGCGCGAGCGCCAGGTGCTCCAGGCGCTCGTGGAGGGCAGGGCCAACAAGGTGATGGCCAGAGATCTTGGCATCAGTCCGCGCACGGTCGAGATCTATCGCGCCAACGTCATGAGCAAGATGGGCGCCGCAAGCTTGTCACAGTTGGTGCGCATGACAATCCTTGCCGGTGTCAGCGCGTGACGAACTATTCGCGCAACATTGCGCTCGATCAATGACGGCCTGAGCGCATGCCCCCATACGCTCGCGCTGGCGCCGTCGTGGCAGGATGCACGTGACCGAAAATACCGCTGGGATCCTCATTCTCGTCGACGACGACGCCTCGGTGCTGAGCGCCCTTAAGTTCGCCTTCGAAGTGGAAGGCTTCGATGTGCGCGCCTACGCCGACGGTGAAAGCCTTCTCTCCGAAACCCACATTCCGGAGTTCGGCTGCCTGATCCTTGACTACAAGCTGCCGGGGTTGAACGGACTCCAACTGCTGAGCCGGCTACGCAGCCGCCGCGTGACCTTGCCGGCCGTGTTGATCACCACCCCCGAGCCTGCGGTTGTCGCTAAGGCCGCGGCCGCCGGCGTTCCGATCGTGGAGAAGCCCCTGCTTACGAGTGCATTGCTGGATACGGTTCGCGGATTGCTGAACGGACACAGCCCAGCCAAGCGGTGAGGTCCGCAAGGCGGACGATAGCCGCGGTTTCTTCACCACAGACGGTCGGAGGACCGCCAGTCCATCTATTCGTGGTCTCGGGTGTAGCCGTTCTTTGCCTGAATCTGGCGCGTTGAGTTCCACGCTCGCGGCGACGTTTGGGTCAGGCCATCCGCAGGGCGGCCGCGTCGCAAAGGATCACACAACGGGCGCTGGGCAGGGCGATCGCGTGGGCGCGCGCGAGTTGCGTCATCGTCCGCGACACGGTTTCAAGCGTAAGTCCCAGATGGTCGGCGATGTCGCCGCGCGACATCGGCAACTCGACGACGGGGGACGAGGCCCGCGCAGCCAGCTTGAGCAGGAAACATCCCACCCGGGCCGCGGCCTCCTTTCGGCCGAGCAGCACCATGTGGTCTTGGAGATCCTCCAATTCGTGCGAGGTTAGCGTCCATAGCCGCCGGGCGGCGGCGCTGTCGCGTTCGGCGGCGTCTTCCAGGGCGCTGCGGCGCACGAACGCGATCTCGGAGAGGGTGATGGCTTCCGCCGAGAAGCGATGCCGCGCCCCGCACTGCATGCCGAACACGTCTCCGGCAAAATAGAAGGCTCCGATCTGGCGACTGCCGTCACTGAGCAGGCGCGTCGTCCGCACCGCGCCGGACGCCACCCGATAGACAAAATCCGCCGGCCGACCTTCGGTGAAGATTCCCTCATTGGCGGCGAAGGTCATCGCCACCCCAGGGAGAGCCAGGCCGGCTGCGATCTCGATGAGGGTCCCAGGCGTCGGCGAGCCGCCGGTATCTGCGACCATGTGTGCCCCCCCGGAGGTTCAGATTCGCATCTTAGACGTCCGGCTCCGCGCGGCCAGTCTCATCCCCTAGGTAGAATTACGTAATTAAGACGATTTATTCACGGTTATTTTCACGTTTTTCGAACGCCTCTGCGGCAGTGCTTCACTTCAAAGTCCTATCAGCGCGGGGATCGAAGGCGGCGCCCGCCTAAGCGACGGGCGCGAAGGGGGAGGCGATGATCAAGCTGAAATGGTTCGAAACGATCGAAGCGGAGCAGGCCGAGACCCGCAAGTCCAAGCCTGGCCCGCTGCCGCCGTTCAATCTGGACGTCCTCGGCCCGGACACCCCCGGCCACCGCCGGCTGGTCTGGTTCATCAATCGATTTCTGCTGTTGGTTTTCTTCATCTTGCGCGTCCTCTGCCCAAACCCGCGCATCGGGCGGCTGGTTGTGGTGACCCGGGCGGCCGACGTGCGCGCGGTCCTGGAGGACCCGGCGACCTACGAGGTTCCGTTCGGCCCCGAAATGACCGAGCTGGCCGGGGGAACCAACGGTGTCCTCGGGCTCGATGGAGAGGCTCATGCCCGGCAGAACAAGATCATCAGGGAGGTGGTGCTCAATTCGGACCTAGATCTCATCTCCACCCTGAGCGGTCGCTTCGCCAGGGCCCTGATCGACGGCTCGGGCGGCAGGATCGACGTCGTCGGCGACCTTATCACGCGTGTCGCGAGCGAGACCTGCGCCCGGTATTTCGGAATGTCGCTCACCGATCCCGACGCCTTCGCCGAATGGGCGATGTCCGTCTCGGCGCTCCTCTTCGCCGATCCGACCGGAAACCGGGACCTCAGGGCGATGGCCTTGAACGGCGCGGCGCGAATTCGCGCGGTCATCAACCAGGCCATCCAGCGCTCCAAGACCGATCCTCAACGCGGCGGCGAAACCCTGGTCGATCGCCTGGTCACCATGCAGGCGCAACGGGGCGAGCCATCGGATGGGGAAATCCTCGCCATCCTCATGGCCCTCATGACTGGACTGGTCCCGACAATCACTCTGGCCGCGGGGCGCATCCTCGAAGAGTTGCTGCGGCGGCCGTCGGTGATGCGGGACGCCGTGAAAGCGGCCAGGGCCGGGGATAGGGCCGCGCTCTCGGCGATCTTGTTCGAGGCTGAACGGCTGAATTCGGCGCTTCAGCCTGGACAGTGGCGATATGCCCGTCAGGACGGGGTCATCGCCGCCGGCACGTGGCGGGCCAGAGCCGTGCCGCAAGGATCGGTCCTGATGGTGGCGACGATGTCGGCGCTGCGGGATGGCCGGATCTTCAAATCGCCAAATCGGTTCCAAGCCGATCGCGACCAACAGCCGGATCTGATGTTCGGCGACGCGAGCCACTATTGCCTCGGCAAACATGTCGCCATGACCCAGATGACCGAGGTGTTCCTGGCCCTGCTCGCGTTGCCTGGCCTGCGCCGATGCCAGGGAAGCGATGGCGGTCTTGCCTGGGTGGGTCCCTTTCCTCACCGGCTGGACATGGAATTCCAGCCCACGGGCGCCCCCGCAGAGCAGAACATGATCACGATCTGCGCGCCGGTCAGGGAGGGGATCACCAAGCTCGCACTGGAATCGCAGATCGAGTCGCTGGGCAATCCGGCCCAGGCTGCCATCCGCGCGACGCTGGACGCCACCGGCATCGTGCACTTCGCTTCGCTGGCGGTTGTCGAGTCCAGCGCGGCTGAGAACGCTCCGCTGAATATCCTGCTCGAGCTCAGCGTGGACGGTCCCGTGGAGCCCGCGCTTCGCCTGATCGCCGAGAAGGCGGACGCATGGCTCGGACCGGTGTTCGCCCACGCGGCCAACTCTAGAAATTTGGGCTTGGCGGACTTGCTGATCGCCCGGTCCCTCAATCTCCAAACTTCGCCCTGGGGCGCGACAGGACTGTGCTTCTTTGGCACGCGAGAGTTCCCGGTCGCCGACATCGAACGTCAAGCGTCTCTGAGCGCATTCGCCAAGGATGCGCTCGACCACTATCTCAAACGACGCATGGGGCTAGGCGGCCGGGCCGTTCAGGAGCTCCAGTTCGTTCGCCGGGTGGTGGACCAGGACCCGCGCCTTACTGTGAGGGTCAGCGCCTTGCGAACGGCCGGGCGTGCGCAAGAAGCCGACGAGCTTGCCGCCCTGATGCGGCGCGGGGCGGAGTTCGCGGATTTCCTGATCCGGCCGAGCCGCCGTCGCCTGCTGTTCACCCAGTGGACTGACCCGGGCCCATGGACGATCTGGGGCCAACTGACAGATGCGGCCGCGACTGCCGCCGGTCGCCGCATCCTCATCGCCGTTGCAGCGCTGGTGGTCGTTCTCACGGCTTTGATCTTCGCCGGCTTTGGGCCGCTCGGTCCCACGGCCGCGGGCGCCGGTATGTTCAGGGAAGCTGTCGGCGTGTTTGGCCGCGTTCTGGTCGCCTTAGCCTGCTCGCTGTTGGCTGCCGTCGCAGCCGTCGCCGCCGTCGCCGCCGGCTTCCTCGTGGTTCTGCAGCGGCACGAAGCCAGCGACGTTCCGGACGATCGAGAACCCGACGTCGCTCATGTCGAGGCGATCGCGCGGCTGGAAAATCATCCCGGCTACGCTCAGAATCACATCATCGCGGTCACGCCGATGAAGCCGGGCTGGTTTCGCAAGTTCACCCTCGCCCTGGCTTTGTGGGGCATCACCCTGATGGTCAAGAACCGGTTCCGTCCGGGCTTTGTCGTCACAATGGGCACGATCCACTACGCCAGATGGTTTCGGCTGCCGGGCACAGACCAGCTGGTGTTCTTCTCCAATTACGACGGCAGCTGGCAGAGTTATCTGGAGGACTTCATCATGCGGGCCCACCAGGGCCAGACGGCGGTGTGGAGTAACGGAATTGGCTTCCCCCGCACGCGTTTTCTGATCGAGGGCGGGGCGCAAGACGGAGAGCGATTCAAACGCTGGGTGCGGCGCCAGCAGAGGGCCTCGCTGTTTTGGTACAGCCGCTTTCCGCAGTTGACGACCGAACAGATACGCAACAACGCCCTGATCCACGATGGTCTTGTGCGAGCCGAAAACGATACGGCTGCGCGCGCCTGGCTCGGATGCTTCGGCTCGTTGCAGCGCCCGGAATACTTCCTTGAAGCCGATGAAGTTCAATCCCTGGTCTTTAGCGGACTGGGTCAACTGCCGCACGCGGCCTACGCCCTGGTCCGAGCCCCCGCCTCCGCCGAGGCGCGCCGGAACTGGCTGTCAAGGATCATGCAGGAGCCATCCGCCGCCGATGGCCTGGATCCCGACTGGTGTGTCTCTTTCGGCGACCACGCCATCGATGGCGTGGGGCAGAAGACCGCGGCGTTCGTCGCCTTTTCGGCCTCCGGACTGGCGAAATTCGGCGTGCCTAACGCCGAAGAAGTTGATGGCCTTGGCACATTCCCGAACGTATTCAACATCGGCATGGCCAATCGGAGCCGGGTGCTCGGCGACAGCGGCAAGTCAGCGCCGGCGCAATGGTATTGGTCCGATGCATCGAGGCCCGGTCGCACGCCGCCAGCGGAGGGCGCCGATGTGGCGCTCATCATCTACGCGCGCACGCCCGAGTTGTGCCGAGCCTCGCTGGCGGCTCACGCGCAGCTGCTCGGGGGCGCCGAGGCGTTTGTGCATGTGGTCGAGACCCGTCCGGTGGCGGGCCGGAACATCGACTATGAGCATTTCGGCTTCCGCGATGGCATCTCGCAGCCCGTGATCCGCGGAACTCAGCGGTTCGCCAAGGGCGCGACTTTGCCGCGTGATATCGTCGAACCCGGCGAATTCGTCATGGGGTACCAGAACAACCAGGGCTATTTTCCGCCGCCGATCACCGTTCGGGCGGAGTCGGACTCTGAGGACAATCTGCCGATCGCCGTGGCCGACAACTTGCCCTCGTTTCCGGATTTCTGGGCCGACGATCCTGCCTACGCCCCGCGTGATCTGGGCCGGAATGGCAGCTTCCTGGTTATTCGCCAGCTGGTTCAGGACGTGAAAGGCTTTGCGGCTTTCACGGAGGCCAAGGCCGCTGAAATCGCCAACGGTTACCAGGGGGTGCGGAATGTCACCGGCGCCGAGGCGACGGCCGACTGGGTCGCGGCAAAGATGCTGGGTCGGTGGCGCGACGGCACGCCGTTGATCGACAGGCCGACGACCAGCGCCCCGGGCACGCCGGCGCAGAGCACGCCGGACAATGATTTCAGCTATGGCGTGGACGACCCCAGCGGCCTGCTGTGCCCCCTGGGCGCGCACATCCGGCGCGCCAATCCGCGCGACAGTCTGCAGCCAGGCGATCCGACGGAACAGCTCATCACCAATCGCCACCGGCTGTTGCGGCGGGGCAGGACCTATGAGTCCGCGGCCTCCGAGGGCGAGAGCGAGAAGGGGCTGTTGTTCGTCTGCCTGTGTGGCGACGTCGAGCGGCAGTTCGAGTTCGTGCAGCAGACCTGGGTTGGCTCGCCGGGGTTTCACGGCCTGTCTGACGAGCCGGACCCGGTCATCACGCAGAGCGATTCGGAAGGGCGCGTGTTCACCATCCCCACCACGGCTGGCCCGGTCACGCTGCACGACATGCAGAGCTTTGTCACGGTCCGCGGCGGCGGCTATTTCTTTCTGCCGAGCCGTTCGGCGATCGAATACCTCATCGCTCTGAATTGAAGCTTCGCCGGTTGTGGCGACCGATCCGCCCTTGCTCAGGCGGCCGCCATGGCGACGCCCTCCTTGAAGGAATTTGCCCACCTGTCGTCCGCGAACGGGACCCAATCCATGAGGTCCGCCGTGAAATTCGGCTTGTCGACCAGCAACTCGCGGAGAACCGCACCGGCCTCCTTCACAGCTCCGCTTCTGACGAGCGCATTGATCTTGATTACATAGGCGTACCAATAAGCCGCGCGGTGGATCAGGGCCTGATCGGCATAGTCGATCGCACGGCTCCACTCCCCGAGCATGCAATAGGCCATGGCGAATTCACCCAGGATGTAGAACACCTGCTGATCATGCGGGCTGAGGCGAAGCGCCGTGGCCAACGGTCGGACGGCGAGCGCCGGCTCGCCGGCCAGGTTGTAGGCGCTTCCCAATTCGGCATGGGCCAGGGCGAGGCTTGGGTTAAGCGCGATCGCCTGTTGCAGCAGGGCTTTCCCGCGGTCCGGATGCCGCAGCCATAGCTCGGCGACGCCGGCCAGCATGAACCCGCGCCCGTCGTCGGGGTCCGCGTTCATTGCCCGCTGCGCCAGTTTGCGCAGCTCCAGGACTTGTGGCTCGGACTTGCGTTCCGCCCAAATCGACCAGGCTTTGCAGAACGTGACCTGAAGGAGCGCCTCGGGCGAATCTGGCTCCTGAGCCAGGGCCGCGGCGAACAGCTCTTGGGCGGTGGCCGCGTCCGCGCGCGTGAAGCGATTGAGGTGCCACCGGCCCCGCCAGATCAGTTCGTTGACGTTCAAGTCGCTCTGCGGCTTGGCGCGCGCCCGGGCCTGTTCGGCATTGTCGATACGGCTGGCGAGCACGGCAACCAGGCTGGCCTCCAGCTGTTCGAGCACGTCCTGGGTGTAGCGACTGGACAATGCCAGCTTCTGCGACAGCACCACCTGGCCGGTTTCGGCGTTGGTGAGGTTGGCGGTGACCGCGAAACCATCGGCCGCGCGGCGCAGACGGCCGCCGAGCAGATATTTGACGCCTAGGACGTCGCTGATTGTCCTGTCTTCCTCGCTGACGCCGTAGGAAAAGCTGGAGCTGCGCGCGATGACCGGTAGCCAGCGGAGCCGGGAAAGACGGTCGATCAGGTCTTCGCTGATGCCCTCGGAGAGGTAGTCATTCTCCGCGTCTCCGGTCAGGTTGACGAAAGGCAGCACCGCCAGAGCCGGTCGGCCAGAGAACCCGGGCGCTGGTTGCGACACATCGATGAGGCGCTCCGGCGAAGACTCGAAGGTCGCCGCCAGCGATTCGGCGCCTTTCTCGCCGGGCGCCGGCCGGCGCTTGCGAAGCGCCGCCCGTTGTTCCCGAAGCCAGTCCTCGAACTCGTTCTCGTTGGCGAGATCCAGCCCCTCCAGGAACTCGCCGCGCGTAACGCCCCCGCTCCCGTCAGGCGAGCCGGCGGGTTCCGGCGCCCGCGCGTCGATACAGAACTGCTCAAGATCAAGTCGCACCCTGTCATGCTCACAGACAAGCAAGGGCGATTCACCGTCATTCAGAAGTTTTCGCAGGTTTGACAGTTCGCGCCGGAAGCTGGCGCGCGCCTGGGCATGCTCGCGCGATCCCCACAACTTGTCTTGCAGCCACCCTCTGGTGTGTTCGCCTTCGTTGGCCATGGCCAGAAGGGCCAGCAAGGCGACACCTTTCTTGCTGGATATTTCGACGCGTTCGCCGTCCGGCTTCAGTAGCCGAAAGGCCCCCAAGAGTTTGAGCGAGTGTCTTGCGCCAGTACGCGGCATGCTAATGTTCGCCCCAGGACCCCCAGTCGAATAATATCGGCGGGAAAGCACTAGTCACTCTATTTTTCTTCGATTTCCGAAACTCACCGTTTTCGCTGGCCGCGACAATTGGTCGCTGGTCTGGCCGCACGAACGGTCGGGACGTCAGGCTCGCCACCGTCCCGCGATCAGGGCCGCGAACAACAGCAAGCCGGCCAGAGTGTTGGACTTGAATAGGCGCAATGCCCCCGTTGGATCGTCGATGCGCAGGCGGAGCGCCTGCCAGATGAGATTGCCGGCGAACGGGACAGCGAGCGGCAGGAATCCCATGCCAAGGCCGGCCGCGCGCCAGGCCAGCAGCGCTAGGACCACGCTGGCGAGATAGAACAACAGCACCGCGCGTGGCGCGGCGGCTCCCAGCTTCCGCGCGGACGACTTCACGCCGGCCAGCGCGTCATCCTCGAGGTCCTGAACCGCGTAGATGGTGTCGTAACCCAGGGTCCACAGCACGGCGGAGGCGTAGAGCAGCAGGGCGCTGGCCGGCAGCGGCGGCGTGTAGAGGGTCACATCGACGCCGGAACCGCGGGCCCGCGCGGCCAAGGTCAGCAGATGAACGCCGCTGGGGCCCGGCTGCGCCGCCGCGTAGCCGAGCAGTATGCCCCAGTTGAAGGTCAGGCCGAGCCAGGTCTGGGGCCACCAGGTGATTCGTTTCATGAACGGATAGGCCGCCACCAGGGCCAGGGAGCACACGCCCAGGAACAGACTCATGAGATTGAGCGTCAGGAGGATCCCAAGGCCGCCCAGAGCACAGGCGACCGCGAACGCCCAAGCCGTCCGTACGCTGATCTGGCCGCTCGCCACCGGCCGGTCGGCGGTTCGCGCCACCTTGGCGTCGATGTCCCTGTCGACGATGTCGTTGTAGGCGCAGCCGGCGGCGCGCATCAGCGCGGCGCCGAGCGCGAAGAGAACGAGCAGCCGCAGGTTCGGCCAGCCGCCGGTTTCGGAGGTCCAGAGGGCAATCCCCTGCCAGCCCGGGATCATCAACAGCCACACGCCGGTGGGCCGGTCGAAGCGGCCAAGCTTCAGCCATGGCCGCCAGGGCGGTGGCGCCAGCCGGTCCACCCAATTGGCTGGCGCGGCGTCGGGAAGCGGGGGGCTGCGAGTCATGCGGGAATGGTGAGCCGCCCGTGCACGCCAAGGCAAGGGCTGTGGCGCCGGCGCCATGCCGTGGCGCAATTGCCGATCAGCACTCCCCTCGGCGTGACGCGCGTTCTATGTGACCGCCCCCGGGGCTCGCCATGGACCAGTACGAAGACGACGAACTCACCCGACGCAGGGTGTTGTCGAACGGCCAAGTGCTGGCGTTCATCGCCGGCTATTGGCGGCGGCGGCCGTGGTTGTTCGCGGCCACAGTGGCCCTGACCGTGGCCGCCATCGGCTTCGAACTCTATCTGCCGAGGGCGGCCCAGGCCATGGTCGACGCCGCCGCCGGCGGCCGGGGTCAGATTGGCGCCGCCTGGCGCGGCTGGCGGCTGTTTGTGTTCGTCTATGTGGCTTTCTCCATCTTGCGCAATCTCGGCATGCGCTTCTGGACGCCGCTGGCCGCCTGGACGATGCAGGAGATGACCAACGAAGGCTTCCAGCGGGTCCAGTCGTTTTCGGCCGACTGGCACGGCGACACCTTCGCCGGGGCCACGGTGCGGCGCCTGTCGCGGGCCATGTGGGGCTATGACACGGCGGCCGATTGTCTGGTGATCTTCATCCTGCCGGCGACCCTGGTGCTGATCGGGCTGTCGGTGCAGATGATGCTGCGCTGGCCGCTGGTGGGGGCCTTTTCCCTGCTCCTGGTGCTGACCTACATCGCCTCCAGCGTGATCATGAACGCAGTGATCGTTCGCAGGCTCAACATGCGCTCGGTGGCGATGGATTCGCGCATCGGCGGCGCGCTGGCCGACTCGATCTCATCCAACCCCACGGTCAAAGGGTTCGGGGCCGAGCCGCGCGAGGAAGCGCGCATTGCCTCGGTCACCGCCGACTGGCGCCGGGCGACGATCAAGACCTGGTTCCGCTATATGGACGTGTGGCTGCTGCAGAATCTGCTGCTGGCGTGCCTGCAGGCCGGGTTGACGGGCTTGTTGCTCTTGCGCTGGACTCGCGGGCAAGCGACGGCCGGCGACCTGGCTTTCGTCATTACCTCGTTCCTGGTCATGACCGGCTATCTGCGCAACATGGGCGAGAATATCCGCATGCTGCAGCGCGGACTTGCGGACGTCGAGGACGTCGCCCGCTACGCCACCATGAACCCGCAGGTCGCCGACCGGCCGGCCGCGCCGGATATCCATCCGCTGCTGGGCGAGATCGTGTTCGAGCGCGTGAGGTTCGCTTACAAGGCCTCTGCGGCGCCGATCTACCAGGGCTTCAACCTGCGCATCGTCCCCGGCGAGCGGCTGGCGCTGGTCGGGCCGACGGGTTCGGGAAAGTCGACCTTCGTCAAGCTGGTCCAGCGACTCTACGACCTGCAGGGCGGACGTATCCTGATCGACGGCGTGGACATCGCCGGCGTCACTCAGGCCAGTCTCCGGCGCTCGATCGCCGTGGTGCCGCAGGACCCGGCCTTGTTCCATCGCACCATCGCCGAGAACATCGCCTACGCCCGGCCGGGCGCCACCATGGAGGAGATTATCTTGGCCGCGCGGCGCGCCCGGGCGGATGGCTTCATCAGCGCCCTGCCCAAGGGTTACGACACCCTCGTTGGCGAACGCGGGGTCAAGCTGTCGGGCGGCGAGCGGCAAAGGGTGGCCATCGCCCGGGCGTTCCTGGCCGACGCCCCGATCCTGGTTCTGGACGAAGCCACGTCATCGCTCGATGTCGAGACCGAACTCAAGGTCCAGGCGGCGACGGAGGAACTGATGGCCGGTCGCACGACCATCGTTATCGCTCACCGGCTGTCGACTGTTCGCCGAGCCGATCGAATCCTGGTGTTCGAGGATGGTCGGGTGATCGAAGAGGGCCGACACGGCGATCTCGTGGCCCTCGGCGGCGCTTACGCGCGCCTGCACGCCGTCACCCAGGGCTAGTGACGGGGGAATGCCTCGGGGTCCGCCTCGTTCGCGTGACCAGCGGGCGAGTCCGTCTGATTGGGACTTGCCAGAGCAAGATGGTTTGAGCTGGAATCGGCTCGAGGCTGAATCGTGCTCGTCAGTGAGAGCCTGATTCAGACTTCGCATCTCTGCGGTGCGAGATCATCCGGCTCTGGCGTCTGGCGATCAGGCCGGCTGCGGGACCTTGTCCAGGAAACCGATCACGCCGGCAATCCGTTCGCCCTGGAGGGTGACGACGTCGCTGCCCTCGATCGGAGCTTCGCCGGCCGCCGGGCCGAGGGACCAGGAAAAGCGCAGATGGTCGCCGTGGCCTTCGGCTTCACCCAGAAGCGCGAATCGGAAATCGGGGAAGCGTTGGTGAACGCCGCCGATATAGGCCCCGATCTCGTCTGGACCGGCGGCCTTGGCCAGCGGATCGACGTAGGTTGCGTCCCGCGTCCATTGCTCGCCCAGCAAGCGAGCGCGACGGGTGGCGTCGGTCTCGTTCCACAGGGCGATATAGTCGCGGGCGATACGGCTGAAGTCGGACATGGTGTGTCTCCTGTTGCGGGCTTTCGACCCCGCGATTGTCAGGAGGCGGCTTCTTCGAGTCGATTACGCGCCAGGTAATCGTCGTCACAACTGCGACCGCTCTCGGCGTAAAGGGTCAGCTGCGTCTGGGTGACGAACGCCACCACCTTGCCCTGGCCAGTCTCAACCCGGGTCTGCACGACTTGGGTCTTGCGGCCACGGTGCAGCACGCTGGCCACGCCTACCAGGCTGGCCCCGGCCGGCGCCGGAGCGATGAAATTGGTCTTGCTCTCCAGGGTCACCGTCCCCGCCGCATCGCGCGGCAGGTTGATGTAAGCGGTGGCGCCGCCGAGGCTGTCGGCGAAGGCCATGACCACCCCGCCATGCACCGCCTGGCCAAGGGTGCAGTGTTCCGGCTGCACCTGCATCCACGCCGTCACCTGATCCGGCTCGGCCTCGAGGAACTCTATCCCCAGGTGCAGGGCCAGGGGCATGGGATTGGACTGGATTTTGTCTAACAGGCACATGCGGTTCGCGCTCCCAACGTCACCCCTTTATGTGGGGATCGCGAGGCTCCAAGTCCATTACCTGCAAGGTTATCGATGGCCTGCGAAACGGCGGCTATCCTGCCCGCCATGACCAACCTCGCAACGACCCCGCATCATGCCGGCGATCATATCCGGGTCTGGCGCCAGCGACGGCGGATGAGCCAACTCGAACTGGCCCTGGAGGCGGAAATCTCCACGCGTCACCTGAGCTTCGTGGAAACCGGCCGCGCCCAACCCAGCCGGCGGATGATCCTGACCCTGGCCGATCGACTGGAGATCCCCATGCGCGAACGCAATGTCCTGCTGGTGGCCGGCGGTTTTGCGCCGCAATATCCTGAGCACGCCTTCGCCTCGCCGGAGTTGAGTGGCGCGCGCAGTGTTATCGATGTGGTGCTGAAGGGACATCTTCCGTACCCGGCTTTCGCCATTGACCGGCGTTGGAACATCCTGGCCTCGAATCGCTCGTTGCCGAGAATCTACGAGGGCGTGGCCGAAGCGCTGATCACCCCGCCGGTGAACGCCTTGCGCCTTACGTTGCACCCGCAGGGCATGGCCCCGCGGGTGATCAATCTCGCCGAGTGGCGCCGCCATGTCCTGGCTCGGCTGCGGGCCCAGATCGCCGTCACGGTCGACGATGGCCTGGCTGAGCTTTATGCCGAGCTCAAGTCCTACGGCGATGAGGTCGAGGACGAGGGCCCGGCCGGCGATGGTCGCAACGGACCGCTGATTCCCTTCCGCCTAGCCACCGAGTTTGGGCCGCTGAGCTTCCTCACCACCACCATGGTGTTCGACACGCCGCTCGACGTGACCTTATCGGAGCTCATCGTCGAATGCTTTTTCCCCGCCGACGCCGAGACCATCGAGCGCGTCAGGACCATGGCGGCCGACGCCTGAACTAAGGCCCGGAAGCGAGCGCCTCTGAAAGCGTCGGGGCCAGATCGCCGCGGCCGGTCGAGAGGACGTCGTCGAGGCCCAGCCAGGCCGCCATCAGCCGCAGTTCCGCGGCCAAAGGGGCGGCGACGCTGCCGGCGGCGGCTCCGGGTTCGAGATGGGCCGACTGCACGCGCAACAGCTTGCCGGCGCGGTCAGCCTTGAGGTCGACGCGGGCGGTGATCGTCTCCCCCTGCAGGAACGGCAGGACATAGTAGCCATGCTCGCGCTTGTGGGCTGGGACGTAGATTTCGATGCGGATGCGGGTCCCGAACAGCCGTTCGGCCCGTTCCCGTCGCCAGATCAGATTGTCGAACGGCGAGAGCAACACCGCCGCCCCGTCCGGGCGCGCAGCCCGTGACCCAGGGGCGAGGAACGCTGGCTGGCGCCAACCCTGAACGGCGACGGAGGTAAGCGCGCCATCCGCGACCAGTTCGGCCAGCCGCGCCTTGGTCTCAGCCACAGGCATGCGGAAATAGTCGCGCAGGTCGCCTTCGGTCGCCACGCCAAGGGCCGCGGCCGCGATCATCAACAGCCGCCGGTGGGCATCCTCTTCCCTGGGCGTCGGCAGGCGGAGGATGGAGGCCGGCAGGACTCGCTCGGTCAAGTCATAGACGCGCTCGAAGCCGCGCCGGGTCTTGGTGGCGATGAGGCCGGACCAGAACAGCCACTCCAGGGCGCGCTTGCCGTGGCTCCAGTTCCACCATCCGACCTGACGCTTGCCCTCGGCGAAAGCGCCGCCGGTGAGCGGGCCCTCGCGCTCAATGCGCTGCAAGACCGCATCGATATAGTCGCGTCGCTCGCGCGCGAACCGGGCCAGGCCGGTCCGGTGTCGCCGCCTCGCGCACGGTCCATGCGCCAGCGAAACAGGGGCTGAGAGGCGATGGGCAGCAGCGAGCACTCATGACCCCAATACTCGAACAGGGTCGGTTTCTGGCCCCAGGCTTCGCGCTCCAGCGCCTCGCGCGGATAGGGACCCAGGCGCGAGAACGCCGGCAGATAGTGCGCCCGCGCCAGAACGTTGACCGAATCGATCTGGATCACCGCCAGGTCCGCCGCCAGACGCCTCAGGTGACGGGCGCCCGGCTCGGCGTGCCCGCGCGGCCGGCTGAGCCCCTGGGCGTGGATGGCGATGCGCCGGGCCTGGCGCGCCGACAGCGACAAAGGCGTGTCAGGCAACGGTGGTGTCAGCGGCGAGGCGACGGAAATCGGCCATCATGCGGTCCCAGCTTTCGGCCATTTTCGGCGTCCAGTTCTCGCCCGCGGCTTCGCGCACGCTTTCGGCGACCACATCGAAGAACAGCGGAAAGACCTCGGGCGGGACGCCGTAGCCGTCGTGGGTGACAACCTCATTGCGGATCATGCCGGTGGCGTAGGCGCCCTCGCCCACGTAGTCGAGCACCATCTCGAACACCCGCGCCAGCATCTCGCCTTTTACGGCGCCGTTGGTGTCGCGTACGAACTGGGCCTCCATCTCCGGGTGGCGGGCGAACAGGCGCGCGTAGACCCCGGGCGTGAGATCACCGCGCTCCGCGGCCAGATCCAGGCTTTGAGTGATGGCGTCCGCGTCCATGGCCGACTTCAGAGGTGGTCCAGCACCG
>DASXMK010000168.1:0-5600 GCA_036495705.1 Caulobacteraceae bacterium
CCTTGCCCGGCGGCGGCGCGCCCCATTGGCTCAGGTCCTCGGTGGTGTGGGCGTCGCGCACCAGGGTCACGTCATAGCCGCGCACCAGGGCCCCGTGCAGGGTCGAGCGGATGCAGGCGTCGGTCTGCGCCCCGACCACCACCAGCCGGCCGACGCCGAGGCCCGACAGCACCCTCTCCAGGGCGGTTTCCTCGAACGAGTCGCCATAGCGCTTTTCGATCAGCGGCTCGCGCTCGTCCGGGTTCAGCTCGGGCACGATCCGCCAGGCCTCGCCGTCGCGCGGCAGTTCGTCGCTGGAATGCTGGACCCAGACCACCGGGGCCCCGTCCCGGCGGGCTTTGTCGACCAGCGCGCGGATATTGGCCACGACCGCGTCGCGCTGATGGGCGCCTTTGACGACACCGTTCTGCACATCGACGATGAGCAGCGCGGTGTGGTTCCGGTTTTCCAGAGTGCTCATGATCTCCGAAAGCTAGGAGAACCGCCGGCCGACCTCAAGCCATGGGGGCCTTAGATCGCCCACTCCAGTGGCGTCACCTTGCGGATCATCACCCCCCAGCCGATGACGCCGAGGAAAGCCATGGCCCCGGCGAGCACGAACGCCAGGGCGTAGCTGCCGGTCGCATCGATGGCCAGGCCGGTGATCACCGGGCCGACGATGCCGGCGATATTGCCGACCGCGTTCTGGAATCCCATCCATTTGCCACCGGCCATGGGCCCGGCCAGGGTCTGGGCGACCGCCAGAAGCGAGGGGGTGTTGAGGCCGAAACCAACCGCGGCGGCGAACAGGCACGCGATCGAGACCCGCGCATCGCCCGCGGAGGCGCCGATCAGGCTGGCTCCAAACAACAGTTGGCTGGTGACCAGCAAGGTCTTGCGCACCTTGTTGGCGCTGGCCCCGCGGCGCATCCAGCGGTCGGCGAGGCGCCCGCCGGCGACGCAGCTGGCCCCGTAGACGAGATAAATCGCACCGGCCAAGCCGGCCATTTCGGTCATCGAGAAGCCGCGTTGCTTGACCAGGTACAGCGGCAGCCACGAGATCAGGAAATAGAAAGCGTAGTTGGCGCAGAAGTGGCCGAAAGCCGCGCCCCAGGCCTCGCGCCGGCGCATGATCTGCAAATACGACGGCGCTGGCGCCGCCGGCTCGGACGCCACGGCGCGGCTGAGGTCGGCCGTCGCCCGCCGCCACGGAATGAGCCACAGCATCGACAGCCCGCCCAGGACCAGGAACGAAGTCCGCCAGCCGGTCAGGGCCATGAGATTGCCCCCGCCCCAGGTGCCAAACGCCGGCCCTACCGCCATGCCGAGGCCAATCAGCCCGTTGGCCCCGCCGAGGCGCCCGTCCGGCAGGTGCTGGGCCAGGAGCTTGGCGTTGCACGGGAAGAAGGCGCTCTCGCCGATCCCCAGCATGATGCGCAGGACAACGAGGGCGGCGAACGAGCTGACCAGGCCGGTGGCGGCGGTGGCCAGGGACCAGATGGCCAGGCCCAGCGCCAGGGTGCGATAGGGATTGAGCCGGTGGGCCAGCCAGCCGGCCAGGGGCTGGGCCGGCGCGTAGGACCAATAGAACGCCGAAAGCAGCACGCCCATCTGCGCGGCGCTCAGGCCCAGCTCGGACTTCATCAGCGGCGCGGCGGTGGCCAGGTTGCCGCGGTCCACGTACTGGATGAAGACCCCGAGGGTCAGCAGCGGCACCACCGCGGCGCCAAAGGCCAGCGGCCTTGGCCCCTCGCGTGCGATCACCCCCTCGGCGGCCATGGTTCCCCCCTGCCCTTGGCGGCGATGGTGTCAGCATATAGCCGTGGGGGTCAATTCTCCCTAGTGTCCCGATTCCGAAGTTCGCAAAGGCCTGTGGCGAGCTCCGACGAACTTCGGAATCGATAAGGACACTAGGCAAGTATATGAGTCTAGTGTGCTTTTTTTGGATTTGAAGTTCGCTCCGCGCCCGACCCCTGAATGCGGCGAACTTCAAATCCGGCACACTAGTGCGCCGGTTCGATCGGTTCGGCCGGGGGCGCGCGCGGCGCGCGCAGCATCAACAGCAGCGGGGCCATCACCACGATCATGACGATCATCAGGGTGAACATCGAATCATAGCCGATCATCGCCGCTTGGCGCGTCACCTCGCCGTTGAGGGCCTGGAGGCCGAGGTCGGTCGATGGATTCAGCGCCGGCGGCACGGCGGCGGCGAAGGCCGGATCGCTGGGGATGGTGTGATCGGCCAGCGCGTTGTGGGCTGCCGCCGACTGGCGGATGACCCCGGCTTGGAGGATGGAGATGCCGGCGCTGGCGCCCAGGCTGCGCACCATGGTGCTGACGATGGTGCCCTCGGTGCGGTGGATCGGGGCCAGGGTGACATAGGCCAGCGCCGTCAGCGGGGCGAACATCAGGCCCGTGCCCAGCCCCTGGATGAAACCGCTGATCTGGATCGGTTCGGCGGTCATCGCCAGGTCGAACCGGCTCATCTGCACCAGGGCCGCGGCCGACAGCCCCAGGCCGACGATCAGCACCGGCCGGGCGCCGAACCTCTGCAGCAGCAGCGGCACGGCCAGGAAGGCGAGCAGCGAACCCACGCCCCGGGGCATCTGCGCGTAGCCGCTCTCCAGAACCGTGAAGCCCATGAGGTTCTGCATCATCGTCGGCAGCAGAGCCGAGCTGGAGAACAGCAGCGCCCCGACGAAAAATCCGAACACCGTGGTGGCGACGAAATTGCGGTCGCGCGCCAGGTCGCGGTGGAAGAACGGCTCGCGGGCGGTGAGCGTCTGGGTCAGGAACATCCACAGCCCGACCAGGGCGGCGGCGGCCTCGAACCAGATCTCCCTGGAATCGAACCAGTCCTGGCTCGGCCCGCGATCGAGCATCAGCTGGAAGCCGACGATGAAGGTGATCAGCGCCCCGAAGCCCAGGAAATCGAACGGTCGCTCACGCCCGCCGGGATCGGCTTCCATGAACAGCCACAGGCCGACCCAGGCCAGGATACCGATCGGCACATTGATGTAGAACACCCACCGCCAAGTGTAATTCTCGGTCAGCCAGCCGCCGAGCACCGGCCCGACGATCGGCCCGAGAATCACCGCCGAACTCCAGATGGCCATCACCTGCGGAATCTTGGCCAGGGGGAACAGGTCCAGCATCACTCCCTGCGACAGCGGGATAGTCGAGGCCCCGGCGATGCCCTGCAACAGGCGGAAGATGACGATCTCCGGCAGGCTGGTGGCGATGCCGCACAGCATCGAGGCGATGGTGAAGCTGGCGATCGACATCAGCAGCATGCGCCGGCGGCCAATTTTCTGCGCCAGCCAGCCGCTGAGCGGGGTCATGATCGCCGCGGCGATAATGTAGGAGGTCAGCACCCAGGTGATCTGGTCCTGGGCCGCCGAGACGCTGCCCTGGATGTGCGGCAGGGCGACGTTGGCGATGGTCGAATCCAGGGTGTTCATCAACGTCGCCAGCATCAGCGCCGCGGTGATCGGCCACCGGTTGTCGATGTCGCGCTGCGAAGCCACGTTGCGGTTATCCCTCTAAACTTCCGCCATCGCCAGCCAGCCCCGCCTCCCCTTGATGGGGAGTTGGCCGGTTGTCGCTTACCGGGGTTCACAGCAAACTAAAGGGTGATAAGTCAGCCGTCCTGCAAGGAGCACTTAAGCGGCATGGAGCATTTCGACGTCCTAATCGTCGGGGCCGGCATTTCCGGGGTCGGCGCGGCCTGGCACCTGAAGGCCCGCTGTCCTGGCAGGACCTTCGCCATCTTCGAGGCCCGCCAGACCCTGGGCGGCACCTGGGACCTGTTCCGCTATCCGGGCGTGCGCTCGGATTCGGACATGTTCACCCTGGGCTTTTCGTTCCGGCCGTGGACCGAGGCCAAGGCCATCGCCGACGGCCCGGCGATCCTCAATTACCTCACCGACACCGCCCGCTCGTCGGGCGTCGACCGTCACATCCGCTATGGCCGCAAGGTCAAATCGGCGTCGTGGGACTCGCAGACCGCGCGCTGGACCGTGACCGTCGAGCGCGGCTCCGAAGCGCCCCTCGAGCAGGTCACCTGCAGCTTCCTGCACATGTGCGCCGGCTACTACAATTACGCCCAGGGCTATCGGCCGGAGTTCCCGGGCGAGGGCGATTTCGCCGGCCGCATCGTCCACCCGCAGTTCTGGCCGGCCGACCTCGACTGGGCCGGCAAGCGCGTGGTGGTGATCGGCAGCGGGGCGACCGCCGTCACCCTGGTCCCGGAGTTGGCCAAGGACGCCGCCCACGTGACCATGCTGCAGCGCTCGCCGACCTATGTGGTCTCGCGCCCGGCCGAGGACGATTTCGCCAACAAACTGCGCAAGCGCCTGCCGGCGCGCCTGGCCTACGCCATCGTGCGCTGGCGCAATGTGCTGATGCAGCTGTGGTTCTATCGCCTGACCCGACGCCAGCCGGAAAAGGTCAAGGCGGCGATCATCGACATGGCCAAGGCCCAGCTCGGCCCAGACTACGATGTCGCCACCCATTTCACGCCGCGCTACAACCCCTGGGACCAGCGCCTGTGCCTGGTGCCCGACGCCGACCTGTTCGAGGCCATCAGGGCCGGCGCGGCGTCGGTGGCGACCGACCTGATCGACACCTTCACCCCCGGCGGTATCCGCCTGAAATCCGGGGCCGAGCTGGCGGCCGATATCATCGTCACCGCCACCGGCCTCGATATGCAGCTCATGGGCGGGCTGGAGGTCACCGTCGACGGCGCGCTCGTCGATCTGCCCGCGACCTTCAGCTACAAAGGCATGATGTACAGCGGCGTGCCGAACCTGGCCTCCAGCTTCGGCTACACCAACGCCTCGTGGACCCTGAAAGCCGACCTGACGGCCGAATATCTGTGCCGCCTGCTGAACCACATGGCGCGCCACGGCTATGTCGAGTGCCGGCCGGTCAACGCCGATCCGAACCTCGAGCCGGAGCCCTGGCTCAGTTTCTCGTCCGGCTATGTCCAGCGGGCCATCACCCGGCTGCCCAAGCAGGGGGCCAAAATCCCCTGGCGGGTGCACCAGAACTACGCCCTCGATGTCATGGCTTTCCGCTTCGGGCGCCTGGAGGACGGAGTGATGCGGTTTTCCAAGCCCCGTCCGGTCGCCGACTTCGCTCCCGCGCCGCAACTGGCGGCGGCCTGACCCCTTCTTATTCCTCGCGAAAAGGACCCTCGATGTTTTCCCATATCATGATCGGTACGAACGACCTGGACCGGGCCAAGAGCTTCTACGACACGCTCCTTGGCGCCCTCGATATTCCGCCGGCCATGGTCGATGGCCATCGCATCTTCTACCTGACCCCGACTGGGGTGTTCGCCATCACCACGCCGATCAATGGCGAGCCGGCCACGCACGCCAACGGCGGCACCATCGGCTTCGCCGCCCAATCCAATGAGCAGGCCGCCGCCTGGCACGCGGCCGGCCTCGCCGCCGGCGGAACGACCTGCGAGGATCCGCCCGGCGTGCGCGAAGGCGGCATGGGCAAGATGTACCTGGCCTATCTGCGCGATCCGGACGGCAACAAGCTCTGCGCCCTGCACCGGATGTAGGCTGGCGATGAAGAAATTCGACCTCGCAGCCATGCCCGAAGAAAGC
>DASXMK010000169.1:0-6269 GCA_036495705.1 Caulobacteraceae bacterium
CGCCGCCCGGGCGGCGCAACAGGCCGGCCTGGCGCGGATCGCCGTCGCCGATTTCGACGTGCACCACGGCAACGGCACGCAGGCGGTGTTCGAGGCCGATCCGTCGGTGTTCTTCGCCTCGGTTCATCAAAGCCCGGCCTATCCCGGCACCGGGGCCCCGAGTGAGACCGGGGTCGGCAACATCGCCAACGCCACCGTGCCTCCAGGCGCGGCGCGAGAAACCTGGCGAAGGGCGTTCGAGGGCCTGATGGCCCGGATCGACGCCTTCGAACCGGACCTGATCCTGATCTCGGCCGGGTTCGACGCCCATGCCCGCGATCCCCTGGCCGAGCAGTCGCTGGAGGCGGAGGACTTCGCCTGGGCCACCCGGGCCGTGGTCGACGTCGCCAATCGCCGCTGCGGCGGGCGGGTGGTCTCATCCCTGGAGGGCGGCTATGACCTCGAGGCGCTGGGCCGCTCGGCCGCTGCGCACGCGCAGGCCCTGGCGGAGGCTTGATTTCAAGGGATGGACGGGGGGGCGAGCGCGACGGGGGCCATCATTCTCGCCCGGCACGGCAAACCGGCCCTGTCGCGGCGCGCGCTCCTGTCCAGCGCCGACTATCGGCAGTGGTGGGCGACCTACGAGGCCGGCGGCCTTGGCGCGGCCCAGATCACCCCCGATCCCCTGAAGGCCACGGCCCGCGCCGCCGGCGCGATCGTCACCTCGACCCGCCTGCGCTCGGTGGAGACCGCCCGGGCGGTCGGCGAGGGCCGGACCTTCACCTCCGATCCGATCTTCGTCGAGGCGCCGTTGCCGCCGCCGCGCTGGCCCGGCTGGATCCGCCTGCCGCCGATGGTCTGGGGCTTCATCTCGCGGGTCACCTGGTGGTTCCTGGACCATCACCATGGGGAGGAGTCCCGCCGGCAGGCCGAAGCGCGGGCCGAGACGGCGGCCGCCCGGCTGGTCGAATTGGCCGCCGGCGGCCAGGATGTGCTGGTCCTGGCCCACGGCTTCTTCAACACCATGATCGCCCGGGTCCTGAGCCGGCAGGGCTGGCGGTGCACTGAAGATGGCGGCTGGCGCTACTGGTCGGCGCGGCGCTTCGAGAAGCGTGACTGAGGTTCATGGCGTCCGCGGCGGCGGGTCGACTGTTCGCCCCGGTGCGGGGATTGGTCATCCTGACGCGCCGTCTAGGGTTTGCGGGCGTCTGGTCTGGGGTTCAGGCTGAGGCGGGCGCGGCGCCTCGGGGCTTAGAATTGGTCGTTGGTCTAATGGGCGTGTCGTTGGTCGCGCTTGCGGAACGATTCTCTGAGGCGCGGAGCTTGGCGCTTGCACCTCGCCCATCCATATGCGGACTCGGTCGTCGCGGCTAAGGCGCTGGGCCGGAGGAGGTCGAGGGTTGGATCATCTGACCTTCCTGGTCGCAGGCGCGGGGTTGGTCGCCTTTGGACTGGCGATCTGCGGCGCGGTCTACGCCTGCGCGGCCACCTGGGCGACACGGCGATTCCTGCGGCGTCGAACGCAGACGCCTACCATCCATCGATTGATTTCGGTGCTGAAGCCGCTCCATGGCGAAGAGCCGGAACTCTATGAAAACCTGGCCAGCTTCTGCGCCCAGGACTACGCCGGAGACGTGCAGATCATCCTGGGGGTCCAGCACCCTGACGACCCCGCCCTGGACGTCGCCGACCGACTGCGACGCGACAATCCGGACCATGACATCGTCGTGGTGAGGAATGCGGCCACCCACGGACCCAACCGCAAGATCGGCAATCTGGTCAACATGATGGACAGCGCTCGCGGCGATGTGATCGTCATCAGCGACAGCGACACCCGCGTCCCGCCCGACGGCCTCGGCCGGATCATGGCCGCACTCGAGCAACCGCAGATCGGCTTGATCCACTGCCTCTATCGCGGCCGGCCGGCCGGCAACATCTGGTCGCGGCTGGCGGCGATGGACGTCGACATGCGCTTCACGCCCAGCGTAATCGTCGGCGACGCCCTGGGCGCCAATCCCTGCCTTGGCCCGACAATGGCGCTTCGACGCGAGACCCTCGAGCGGGTCGGCGGCCTCCGTCAGCTGACCGACGTCCTCGCCGACGACTTCGAACTCGGCCGCGCCGTCAGGGCCGCCGGGTATCGGATCGCTAGCCCGCCGCTGCTGATCGATCACGTTTTTCCCGAGCGCACCGCGCGCGAGATGTTGGTCCACGAGCTGCGCTGGGCGCGGACCATTCGGCTGGTCGATCCCGCCGGCTATGTGGGCAGCGGGATGAGTCATATCCTGCCGCTGGCCCTGATCGGCGTCGCCCGGTCCGGTTTTTCGGGCTGGAGTCTGGCCGCCCTGGCGGCCCTGGCCGGCCTGCGACTGACCCAGGCGCTTGTTCTGAGCCGGCTGATGTCGTCCGACCTGAGTCTGCTGTGGCTGGTTCCGTTGCGCGACCTGCTCTCGTTCGGCGTCTTCCTCGCTGGCCTGTTCGGGGATCACGTGGTTTGGCGCGGAAATCGGCTCAGGCTGGCGCGGGGCGGGTCGATCATAGCCGCGTGACGGGAACGCACGCCATCGCTGGCGCCCCGCCGTCATGATCGAGCAGCGCGGACGGGCGCGGGCGAGCGCCATCGTCATCGCCATGGCCGGGGCGCTCGTGGCCATCGTGGTGATCGCCCGCTTCAACTTCGGCGCGGTGCTGGCGGCGATCAGGCCCATTGGAGCGACAGACTTTCTGGTCGTCATCGCGGCCCAGCTCGCCCTGTTCATCCCGCTTGGCCTCGCCTGGTGGCTGGCCGCTCCGGGTCAGGCCGCGGGCCGGGCGCCGGTGTTCGTCTGGGCTCGGTTGATGCGCGAGGCCGCTTCGGACGTGCTGCCGTTCTCGCAACTCGGCGGCGTGGTGATCGCCGCGCGGGCGGCGACGTCAGGAGGGGTGACGGCCGCGGTGGCGTTCGGTTCGAGCGTGGTCGACATCTCCCTCGAGGTGGTCGCCCAGCTGCTCTACACGCTCATCGGAATCGGCTTGCTCGTCGGACATTTTGGCCTCCATGCGCGCGGCGACCGCCTGCTGCTTCCGGTGCTCGGCGGGTTGACGATCGCCGCCGCCGCGGTTGGGGGCTTCATCCTCGCCCAGCGGCGCGGATTCGCCCTGATTGAGCGGCTGGTCCAGCGGATGATGCCGATCGCGGCCGCCCACGCCGCCGCCGCCGGCCGGGCGGTCGAAGCCGCCTACGGCAGGCCGGCGCGGACCTGGACCTGTCTCGGTCTCCACGTCGCGTGCTGGTTTGGCAGCGCGGCTGGAACCTGGCTCATTCTGAACTTCATCGGCAGGCCATTGCCGTTTTTGTCGGTGGTGGCGATCGAGAGCCTGCTGTTCGCCATCCGAAACGCCGCCTTCATCGTGCCGAGCGGGCTGGGCGTCCAAGAAGGCGCCTACGCACTGCTGGGGCCATTGTTCGGCCTGCCGGCCGAGGTCGCACTTGCGTTATCGCTACTCAAGCGCGGGCGCGACATCATTGTCGGCATACCGGTGTTGCTCAGCTGGCAGATCGTCGAGGCCCAGAGGCCGCTGCGGCGCGAATGAACCACCCTTGAGTCGCGTTTCGATCGCGGCGCGACCTAATGCATGCGAACGCATAACTGAGACACGACCCTGTCCGTTGGCGCGGCGGGTCCCGTCGGCTAGGTTGCGCGTTTAGCCCGCATCAGGATCACCATGGCCGAAGCCGAAGACATCTCCCAACTCTCCTTCGAGGCGGCGCTGGCCGAGCTTGAGCGCATCGTCGCGGAGCTGGAATCGGGACGGGCCGAGCTCGAGCGCTCGATCCAGGTCTATGAGCGCGGCGCGGCCCTGAAGGCGCATTGCGAGGCCAAGCTCAAGGACGCGCAGCTGCGGGTGGAGAAGATCCTGGTCGGTCCCGGCGGGCCTGAAGGTCTCGAGCCGGCGAAGTTTTCGTGAGCGCCAACGCCTTCGACCGCCGGGTGAGCGAGGCGGCCGATCTCGTCACCGTGGCTCTGGACGAACTGCTGCCGAGGGCTGACGGCCCGGAGGCGCGCCTCACCGAAGCCATGCGCTATGCGGCGCTGGGCCCCGGCAAGCGGCTGCGGCCGTTCTTCGTCCTGGAAACCGGCAAGCTGTTCGATCTGCCCGAACGTTCGGTGCTGCGCGCCGCCTGCGCCCTGGAGCTGATCCACGCCTACAGCCTGGTGCACGATGACCTGCCGTGCATGGACGACGACGACATGCGCCGGGGCCGGCCGACAGTGCACAAGGCCTATGACGAGGCCACCGCGGTGCTGGCCGGCGACGCCCTGCAGACGGCGGCGTTCGAAATCCTGGCCGATCCCGACACCCATCCCGACGGGTCGGTGCGCGCCGAACTGGTGCGGCGCCTGGCCGTGGCCTCCGGGGCCCGAGGCATGGCCGGCGGCCAGATGATCGATCTCCTGGGGGTCCGCGACGACCTCGGAGCTGTTGCCCGAATGCAACGGATGAAAACTGGCGCGCTTATCGCCTGCGCTTTCGAACTGCCGCTGGCCATGGCCAAGGCCAGTGCGTCGGAGCGCTCGGCCTTGGCCGGATTTGGCCGCGATATCGGCCTCGCCTATCAGATCGTCGATGACGTTTTGGACGCCGAAGGCGACAGCATCGCCATGGGCAAGGCCGCCGGCGGCAAGGATGCGGCCATGGGCAAGACCAACTATGTGACCTTGCTCGGGGTCGAGGCGGCGCGGGAACGCGTGTCCCTGCTTACCGTTCAGACCAAGGCCCACCTCGATGTGTTTGGGCAGCGCGGCGGGGTCCTGGCGGCGGCCGTGGATTTTGTCCTGGTCCGCCGCGCCTGAACCCTCGGGGGCGGGTTGGCGGCACGGTGACGTTTCGTGCTAGACGAAAATTCGACCATGTCTCCCAGGGGCGGGAGGCGAGACAGATTGGATTGTTTTTGCCGATGGCCTCCCCCACGCCCTTGCTCGATACCATAGCCGATCCGGCCGACATGCGCGGCCTCAGTATCCCCAAGCTGCGGCAATTGGCCGACGAGTTGCGCTCGGAGACCATCGAAGCGGTGTCGAAGACCGGCGGCCACCTAGGCGCGGGCCTGGGCGTGGTCGAACTGACGGTGGCCCTGCACCACGTGTTCGACACCCCGCGCGACGTGCTCATCTGGGACGTCGGTCACCAGGCCTATCCGCACAAGATTCTCACCGGCCGCCGCGACCGCATCCGCACCCTGCGCCAGGGCGGGGGCCTGAGCGGCTTCACCAAGCGGACCGAGAGCATCTACGACCCGTTCGGCGCCGCCCACGCCGCCACCTCGATCTCGGCCGCCCTCGGCTTCGCCGTCGCCCGCGACATGCGCGGTGACGACAACGCGGTGATCGCCGTCATCGGCGACGGCTCGATGAGCGCCGGCATGGCCTATGAGGCCATGAACAACGCCGCCGACACCACCAAGCGGCTGGTGGTGATCCTCAACGACAACGACATGTCCATCGCCCCGCCCGTGGGCGGGATGAGCGCCTATCTGGCCGGCCTGGTTTCCGGCGGCGCCTATCAGCGGGTGCGCAAGTTCGGCAAGGGCGTGGTCAGCCACCTGCCACGGCCGTGGAAGGACATGGCCCGCAAGGCCGAGGAATACGCCCGCGGCATGGCCACCGGCGGCACCTTCTTCGAGGAGTTGGGGTTCTATTATGTCGGGCCGATCGACGGCCACAACGTCGAGCACCTGATTCCGGTGCTGAAGAACGTCAAGCAGATCCGCGACCGACCGGTCCTCGTGCATGTGGTCACCCAGAAGGGCCACGGTTACGCCCCGGCTGAGAACGCCGCCGACAAGTACCACGGGGTGCAGAAGTTCGACGTCATCACCGGCGCCCAGGTCAAGAGCCAGTCCAACGCGCCGGCCTACCAGAAGGTGTTCGCCAGCGAGCTGATCAAGCACGCCGAGCGCGACGACAAGATCGTCGCCATCACCGCCGCCATGCCCTCGGGCACCAGCCTCGACCTGTTCGCCAAAAGCTTCCCCGACCGGATGTACGACGTCGGCATCGCCGAACAGCACGCAGTGACCTTTGCCGCCGGACTCGCCGCCGATGGGATGAAGCCGTTCGCCGCCATCTATTCCACCTTCCTGCAGCGCGGCTACGACCAGGTGGTGCACGACGTCGCCATCCAGCGCCTGCCGGTGCGCTTCGCCCTCGACCGGGCCGGGCTGGTGGGGGCCGACGGGCCGACCCACGCCGGCAGTTTCGACGTCGGCTACCTCGGCCAGCTGCCGGGCTTCGTGCTGATGGCGCCCT
>DASXMK010000170.1:0-3431 GCA_036495705.1 Caulobacteraceae bacterium
TGCCGGTCATGGCCGCCAGACGGCCGTCGAAGCCGGGCGCCGCCGCGCCCAGGGCGATGATGCCATATTTGTGCGCCTCGCCCTCGGCCGCCGGCTCGACGGCGACGATATTGCCGCCCACCGCCTCATAGGCGGCCACGACCTGGGCCAGGCCGCCCGGCTCGGCATCCATGAGCATGTCCGGCAACATGACCGCAAACGGTTCATCGCCGATGAGTTCCCGGGCGCACCAGACCGCGTGGCCGAGGCCCTTCGGCGACATCTGCCGCACGACGCTCATCTGACCCGGGGCCAGCAAGTCGGCGCGCACGGCGGCGATCAGATCATCGCGGCCACGGGCGGCCAGCTCGCTCTCCAGCTCATAGGCGTGATCGAAATAGTCGCCGGTCGCCCCCTGGCCGCGGCCGACGACAAGGATGAAGTGCTCGATGCCGGCGGCGCGCCCCTCGGCCACCACGTGGGCCAGCAGCGGCCGGTCGAACACATTGAGCATGTTCTTCGGCGTGGTCTTGGCCGCGGGCAGGATCCGGGTGCCAAGCCCGGCCACCGGCAGGACGGCCTTGCGCACGCGCTTCATCACCGGTTCTTCCTATTCGACCGTGACCGATTTGGCGAGATTGCGCGGCTGATCGACATCGGCGCCTTTGAACACCCCGACCTGATAGGCCAGCAGTTGCAGCGGCACGGCGAACACCAGCGGGGCGATCAGCGGATCGCAGGTCGGGGCCACGACCACCTTGGCCTGGGCCGGGGCGTGGGCCGCCCCCGCCGCGTCGGTGATCAGGATCACCGGACCGTCGCGGGCGATGACTTCGCTGATGTTGGACAGGGTCTTGTCGAAATAGGCGTCGCTGGGGGCCAGAACCACCACCGGCGTGGCCTCGTCCACCAGGGCGATGGGCCCATGTTTCATCTCGCCGGCGGCATAGCCCTCGGCGTGAATGTAGCTGACCTCCTTGAGCTTGAGCGCACCCTCCATGGCCAGGGCCAGCATGGCCCCGCGCCCCAGGTACAGCACATCCCGGGCCCGGCCGAGATCGTGGGCCAGGGGTTTCACCGAATCGTCCATGGCGATGGCCTCGGCCAGGAGGCGCGGGGCCTCGAGCAGGATCTCCACCAGTTCACGCTCCTTGGCCGCGTCGATCCGGCCGCGGCGCCTGGCCGCGGCGATGGCCAGGGCCAGCAGAACCGAGACCTGAGCGATGAACGCCTTGGTCGAGAGCACACAGATTTCCGGGCCGGCGTTGGTCGGCCACAGCATGTCGGCCTCGCGGGCCATGGTGCTTTCATGGGCGTTGACGATCGCCGCCGAGGGCAGGCCGTTTTCCTTGCACCAGCGCAGGGCGGCCAGGGTGTCGGCGGTCTCGCCGGACTGGGAGATGGCCACCGCCAGGGTTCGAGGGCTGATCGCCGGACGGCGATAGCGGAACTCGGAAGCCACCTCCACGTCCACCGGCAGGCCGGCCAGGCTCTCGATGACATATTTGCCGATCAGTCCTGCGCAGAAGGCGGTGCCGCAGGCCAGGATCTGCAGACGGTCGACGCCGGCGAAATCGAAACCGTCCGGCGTCGCCGCCGAGCCGGCGATCGGGTCGATATAGCTGGCCAGAGTATGCTGGCAGGCGTCCGGCTGGTCATGGATCTCCTTCTCCATGAAATGCCGGTAGTTTCCCTTCTCGACCAGGGCGGCGGAGGCGGCCACCAGGCGTTGCGGTCGCCGCGCCGGGCGCCCCTCGACATCGAAGATCAGGGCGCGGCCATGGTCGATGGCCACATAGTCACCCTCCTCGAGATAGGCGACGGCGTTGGTGAATGGCCCCACCGCGAGGGCGTCGGAGCCCAGGAACATCTCGCCATCGCCATAGCCAACCACGAGGGGGCTGCCCCGCCGCGCGCCCATAACCAGTTCGTCCTCGCCCTCGATCAGCACCGCGAGGGCGTAGGCCCCGGTCAGCCGATCGAGCGCCGTTTTCAACGCCTCCAGCGGCTGGGCCCCGCGGCTCAGTTCCCGGTCGATCAGATGCGCCACCACCTCGGTGTCGGTCTGGCTCTCGAAGCACCGGCCGTCGGCGGCGAGCTCGGCCTTGAGCGCGGCGAAGTTCTCGATGATGCCGTTGTGCACCAGGGTCACGCGCCCTGCGGTCTGGGGGTGGGCGTTGCCGACCGAAGGCGCGCCGTGGGTGGCCCAGCGGGTGTGGCCGATGCCGACCGTGGCGGTCAGCGGCTCGGCGGCGAGCACCGCCTCCAGCTCGCGGATCTTGCCCTTGGCCCGGCGGCGCTCCACGCGGTTGGGGCCGGTGACGGCCGCCACTCCAGCCGAGTCATAGCCGCGGTATTCCAGGCGCTTGAGGCTGTCGACCAGGCGCGGGACGACCGGAGCCGTCCCCACGATGCCGATGATGCCGCACATGGACGTATCCTCCCTCGGGCCGCCTAAGACCGGCCTTCAATCAGCCTTTGTTGTAGCCCGGCCCGGGGCGTAAGATTGGCGCAACGGGGAGGCCAGAGGCCGGCCGGCTTTATCATCGGCGCGACGGCGGCTCCACAAACCTTGGGTTTCGCGACATTTCCCGCGATCCCGGCTGGATCTAAAGGCATGAAGAAGAAGACTTATTTCGGCACCGATGGCATCCGCGGGCAGGCCAACCAATACCCGATGACCGCCGAGGTGGCCCTGCGCGTGGGCTTGGCGGCGGGCAAGCTGTTCCGTTCCGCCGACGACCGCCGCCATCTGGTGGTGATCGGCAAGGACACCCGCCTGTCGGGCTACATGATTGAGCCGGCCCTGGTGGCCGGGTTCACCAGTGTAGGCATGGACGTGCGCCTGTTCGGGCCGCTGCCGACGCCGGCGGTGGCGATGATGACCCGCTCCATGCGCGCCGACCTTGGAGTGATGATCTCGGCTTCACACAACAACTTCGCCGACAACGGCATCAAGCTGTTCGGGCCCGACGGCTACAAGCTGTCGGACGAGATGGAGGCGCGCATCGAGGCGCACATGGACGAGGGCCTGCAGGAGGGGCTGGCCTCGCCCAAGCAGCTCGGCCGGGTGGCGCGTATGGACGAGGCCCAGGCCCGCTATATCGAGATCGTCAAGGCCACCCTGCCGCGCAGCCTGGCGCTCAATGGCTTGCGGGTGGTGATCGGCAAGGACACGCGGCTGTCGGGCTACATGATCGAGCCCGCCTTGGTGGCCGGATTCACCAGTGTCGGCATGGACGTGCGTCTGTTCGGGCCGCTGCCGACGCCGGCGGTGGCCATGATGACCCGCTCCATGCGCGCCGATCTTGGCGTGATGATCTCGGCCTCGCACAACAACTTCGCCGACAACGGCATCAAGCTGTTCGGACCCGATGGCTACAAGCTGTCGGACGAGATGGAGGCGCGCATCGAGGCGCACATGGACGAAGGCCTGCAGGAGGGGCTGGCCT
>DASXMK010000171.1:0-14989 GCA_036495705.1 Caulobacteraceae bacterium
TCCCCCCGCATCGGGGGGAAGTACCGGCGAAGCCGGGGATGGGGGGACGCCCCCCTCCCGATCTTCGGTCGTACTCCCCCCACATGGTGGGGGGAGAGATGCCTAGTAGCTTTTCCGCCAGCGGATCGCGAGTTGGGAATCCCCCAGGCTGCCGAGCTTGCCCACCAATGACAGGTGTTTGCGCACCCGCCACTCGAGTTGCGCTGCTTCGCCCTGCCGTCCCCCGCCCATGAGTTCGAGATAGACCCGGTCGGTGATGTACTTGCCGCCGTGGATGGTCGGGCCGGTCACGGTCGAATCGACCATGGCCAGGCGGTCGAGGTGGGCCAGGCTGCGCAGGCCGCCGATGAGGTCAAAACCGCCGCCGCCGGACAAACCGGCGACCGCCGAGGCCAGCTGGGCCGCCTCAATGCCCGAGAGTTGCGAGGCCGAAGCGCCGAACAACACCCGTGAGAGGATCTCGTCCTGAGGCAGGGAGGGATTGGATGAAAGCGTAACCGTGGGCTTGGAGGCGACGCCGCCGATCCGGATCGTGGCCGTGAGGCTGGGGTCTTCGCGCGTGGCCAGCAGCTCGAGGCGGATCGTTTCCGGCGTCGAGCCCAGGCGGATGACGCTGCGCTCGTCGAGCTGGAACCTCTGGCCGGCGAAATCGTAGTCGCCGCGCACCACGCGCGCGGTTCCGTGAGGATCGGATCGACCATGTCGCCGCCGACATGGGCGTCGAGCGCCAGTTCGATGTTCAGCCCCCGGCCTTTGACGAACACACCGCCGGGGGCCCGGATCGCGACATCGAGCCCGACCGGCGCTTCGCCGGCGGCCACGTGGGCGGCGGCCTGGGCCGGTTGGTCGTCGAGCTGGTCGCGGCGGTGGATCTCCACCACCTCCATGGGCGTGACGCCGCTGGCCACCGGCGGATTGGGCGAGATCTGCGCCCGGTCGATGGTCAGGGCCCCGGTGAGCTTGACTTTGCCATTGGCGGCCCGGCCGACGGTCATCTGGCCGGACGCCACGGCCCGGGCCAGATCGGTGTCGATGATGCGGAAATTGCTGAGGTCAGCGCGAAAACTTGAAATGCCGTCGCGCTGCAGACTGGCGCGGCCCGAACCGCTGATCTTGCCGTTGGCGGCGTCGACGGCGGTGAAGCGGGTCACATCGACGGCGTTGTCGGCGAGGTCGGCGCGCAGGGTGACATTGTCCAGGCGCAGGCCGGTGTCCTCGTCCTGGAAGCGGCCACCGTCCAGGGACACCTGGCCCAGGGCCCTGGGATCGGACAGCGTGCCTCCCAAGGTCATCTGCGCGTTCACCTGGCCGGAGAGGCTGTCGGCCCCGCCGCGGGCCACCAGCAGATCCCACAACGGTTTGAATTCGCCATTGACCGCCAGGCGCCCGCTCAGCGGACGGTGATAATCCGCGGCGATCTTGAACGGCGCGGCCGAGGTTTGCATCGGCAACATCACATCGCCGACCGCCTTCAGGCCCTGGCTGTTGCCGAGATGGAAATCGACATTCATGGCGGCGCCGGTCAGCCTGGCCGTCACCTCGCCGTTCACCGGCGGCGCGCCGCGAAGATCCCGGCCGCCGGCCCCAGAGAGCCTGGCGTCGAAGCCGCCCGTCAGGCTATCGCCGCGCCCGGAAACGGCCAGCTGGCCGGAGACCTTGCCGACGTAGTCCTCATTGAGCAGCGACAGGTCGATGTCGGCGAGAGTCGCCTTGACGTTGGCCGATCCGCCGAGATTGGCGAAATCGAGATCGGCGCGCCCGCCGCCGGCGGCGATGGCCGCGCGCACCGCCAGGCCCTGGTTCCCGAGCCGGATCTCCGCCGGCGAGAGGGTATGGAAGTCCGCCTTCTGCAGCCGGCCGGCGCCGGCGAAGGTGGCCACGCGGTCGCCCGCCTGCTGGGCGCATTCGCCGCCGCCGCGCAGGCGCCACGGGCCGCCGGCGGAAGGGCCGTTGGCGGCGATCTTGTACGGCAGGCGAGCCAGGGGGCCATCGGCGGTGAAACTGAGGCTCTTCACCTGCAGGCCGCTGGCGCGCATGACCGCCTCGCCGGCCTGGAGCGAGACATCCGCCCGCGCCCCGCCCTCCCCGCCAACGATCCTCAGGCGACCGTCGGCATGGCCCTGGGAGAGCACCGCCCCCGGCCCGACGTCCACGGTCAGGTCGGCGCTGGAGGGTTCGCCCTTGCGCAGGGCCAGGGCCCCCGAGGCGGTGACGCCGGCCCCTCTCAGGGTGAGGCCGGTGAAGTCCAGGCCATCGCCGACGAAGCGGAAGCCGCTGGCGGCGGCGGCCGGCCCATAGTCGCTGGCCGCGGCCAGGGTGAACTTGCCTTCGGTCCCGGCTTCGCCGTGCTGGAAGGTGAGATTGAGGCGGCCGTCGCGCAGAGTGAGGCCGGGGACCTCGACGCTGGCCAAGGCCGCCGTCAGGTCCGCCCGCGGGGCGCCCAGGGTTCCGGCCAGATCGCCGGAGCCGCTGGCTTGGCCGGCCAGTTCCATCGGCCCGATCACGAACGGCCCGCGGGCCCGCCAGAGGAGCTTCAGGGCGATGGCCCCGTCATCGCCGACGGTTCCGGTGGCCCCGGCCTCGCCGGATGCGCCGGTCAGGGTCGAACTGGCGATGCTCACCGCGCCGCCGCCATAGCTGGCCTTGGCCACCAGGCGCGGTGTCCGGCCCAGCAGGCGGTCGGCTTCGGGCATGCCGGTGCCGAAATTCTGGCCGTGGGCGTCGACGGTGAAGTCCCAGGGGGCGCGGCCAGCCTGGCTGGCGGTCCAGGCCATGGTCACCAGCCCGCTGGCTCCGGCATGGGCCATGGCCAGGTTGGAAAAACTCGCCTGGCCGTTGAACTTCAAATCGCCGAGGAGGCCTCGGGTCCCGGCGCCGGTGGCTTTGAGCCCGACCGCCTCGAGGGTCATCTGGCGCATCAGGAAGCGTCCGTCGGCCAGGCGGGTCACCTGAGCCGAGGCGCGCGGTCGCGCCCCCAAAAGCGCCGCCAGCAGCCCCTGGCCGGCCCCGCCCGCCCCGGACGGCTGGGCGTCGATGACCAGATCGCCGACATGGTTCTCCAGCCGCACCGGCCCGGAGACGCTGGCCAGGCTATAGGGGCCGTCGGACACGCGCTGGATTGCGCCCGTTCCGACAAACCACCAGTGCCTGCGATCCCCTCTGAGGGTTCCCACGAACCTTGCCGCGCCCATCTTCGGGAAACTGACCAGGCGATTGGCCTCGCCCACCTGAGCATCCAGGGCCAGGCCCTTGGGCCCGACCGTCATGGTCCCCGAATTGGCCTCGCCAGCGAGCGCCAGGCGGGCGTTTTGCGCCTGAGCCAGGGCGTCGAAAGCGTAGAAGCCGTCGGCCGCCTGGCGGCCGCGAATATCGATGCGCGCCTGCGGCCCGGCCATGTCGCGATAGTGGGCCAGCAGGCTGGAGGCGGTGAGATCGACAAGGCCGTGCGCCTCGCCGCCGGCCCGATTCCACGCCGCCCGCACCTCGACCGGCTGGGCGCGACCGACGTGGGTGTCGACGAACGCCTGACCCTCGGCCAGGGACCCGCCGGCGCGTACGGTCATCAGGAATGGCTGGTTCGGGGCCAGACCGAGACTGCCGGCCAGGGCCCCGCCCTGGGCCTCGCGGGCATCGGCGGTGATCGCGAACCGGTGGGCGCTGCCGAGATCGATCTTGGCCGCCAGGAAGTCACCCGGGTGCAGCAAGCTTATCGCCCGCGCCGCGGCCCGCACGTGGCCGGAGCGCTCCAGGTCGAGGGCGGCGACGAGGTCATAGACCCCGCGCCGCAGAGCGAAATCCGGCGTCATCTCGATCCGGGCCCGAACGGAGTCGATCTCGACCGAGACCGGGCTCTTGCCGCCGCCCGCCGCATGGGCCGAAACCGCCGGACGATGCAGCAACGTCAGCCCGGCGACGGAGGCTGAGGTGACATGGACGCGCCGGCTCAACAGGTCGGCCGGGCGCCAGCGCATGGCGACGTCCCGCGCATCGAGCCACACGCCCCGGCGATCGGTGAAGGTCACCCGGGCGGCCCGCAAATCGCCCCACGGATCGCCGCTCAGGCCAGAGACGCCGAGCCGGCCAAAATCGCCGAGGTCGAGGCCGTTGAGGCGGCTCTCGATCAGACGCCGGCCGAGGTCGGATTGAGGGCCAAATCTCGCCACCGCCCCCACGGCCAGAACAACGAGGAGGATCCCCGCCGCGGCGAGCCAACGCCAGGGGAGCGGCGACCTGGCCGCCGAAGGCGCTGGGTCGGCCATCAGAAGCTCTGGCCAATGCTGATGTAGACTTGAACCGGAGCGTCGCCTTGTCGCGGGTTGAGCGGCGTGGCCACGTCCAGGCGCAGCGGCCCGAAACCGAAATCGTAGCGCACGCCGACACCGGCCCCGACGCCGCCGTTGTGAAAATCGGGCGCGGACGTGGTGCCCACCGAACCGGCGTCGAGGAAGGCCACCATCCCCCACTGGGCGTTCAGCCGATGGCGCACCTCGAACGAGGCCTCGGTCAGCGACAGGCCGCCCTCGGGGGTGTTGTCCGACAGCCGTGGGCCGACCGCCTGATAGGCGAAGCCGCGCACCGAGCCGCCGCCGCCGGAATAGAAACGCCGGTCGCCCGGCACGGCCGGAATGGCGCCGCCGAGGATCGAGCCCAGCTCCAGGCGCGCGGCCAGGACGGTGGCGTTGTCGCCGGTCACCGGCAGATAGCCGCTGAGCTGGGCCTGGGTCTTCACATAGGCGACCGAGCGATCGCCGGTGACGTAGGTGGGCTCGGCGCGCAGCTTCAGGCGCCAGCCGCGGGTGGGATCGAGGATGTCGTTGGAGCGATCGAGGGACAGCGCCAGAAGGCCGGTGGGAATGACCAGATTGAGCTTCTCGCCAATCGGGGTCGCCTCCGGATTGACCGCTTCCTTTTCCGACAGCGAGACATAGTCGAGATAGCCGCCGACGGTGACGTAATTGGTCTTGGTCCAGCGCCGCTCCAGGGCGAGCCGCACGCCGGCCCCGGCGTCGTTGTAGGCGGGCGTCCGCTCATTGAGGCCATCCACACCCACCTTCAGGGTTTGGTCGCCGCGCCCCCAGTCCGGCAAATCGAGTTCTAGATCAAGCACTTGCTGAATGTCATAAAGCCTGGCGGTGAGGGTGGTGGTGTCGGCCACGCCCAGGAGGTTGAAATGGGACCAGATGGCGTCGACGCCCGAACCTTCGATGGTCGAGTAGGCTCCGAAACTCGAGCCGCCCATGCTGGCTGACGCGTCGAAGCCGGCGCCGGCGGTGGTGGAATAGGCCGCGCCGACCTCCAAGGTCCGTCTCTGCCGCTCAACGAGGCTGACGATGACCGGGCGCGGGCCGCTTTTCCCGACTTCCTTGGGCGCAAGTGTGGCGGAAGCCGATTCGAACACCCCGGTGTCGGTCAGACGGCGCTCGAGCCGGGTGAGCTTGGCCGGCCGATAGACCTCGCCGGGCTTCCACGGGGCCAGCGAGCGCACGAACGCGGCCTGGGTGCGGCCCTTGTTCTCGACCCGGATCTCGCCCAGCGTGACCACGGTCCCGGCCTCGATGCGAAAGGTCGGGCGCACGGTGTGGTCGGCGTGATCGACGACCACGACGCGCGGCAGGGCCGCAGCGTCGGCGTAGCCGAGCTCGGCCAGGGCCACCACGGCGCGGGCTTCGCCGGCCAGGATGTCCGCCGCCCGGCCCGGCGCCCCCGCCTTCAACGCCAGTGACGCCTGCGCCGCCTTGACCGCCTCCGGCCCCGGACGCTCGCCCGCCCATTCGATCGTCGGCGCGGCCAGCAGGAAGCGCGGGCCAGGCGCGACCGTGACCACGGCCCGGGGCGGGTCGGCTTCAGGGACGTCGGCGCTGACCTCGGCCTCGTAGTAGCCTTCGGAGCGCATCAGGGCGGTGGCGGCCTGGCCGGCGTCGCGCGCCCGGCGACGGGCCTCGACCCGGCTTTGCGGCGCGGCCTTGACCTCGCCGATGGCGCGGGCCAGATCGGCGCGCAGGCCCTTGTCGAGATCGCCTTTGAGGATCGCCGCCGGCTCGGCCCGGGCCGGAAAAGCGCCAAAGACAGCCAGGCAGACGAACAGGGCCAAGGCCGTGCGTAGCAATGCAAAGGGTTCCCGCGGCGCTCGCCCTTCTTATGCAAGGCGGACCTGCCTGTCATCCGCGCTCTGACGGACCGCGGCGCCCAAACCCTGGGCGCCCGGCGCGGGCGACGGTAAGGGCCGCTTGCGGAATGAGTTATGGCATGGACAAGTGAAGATCAGCCTAAGAAGGAGCCGCCCCCACGCCGCGCCCGACCATCCGCCAGGTTGCGCCGCCGACTTTCGAGGCCGCCTATGCGCCGGGCGAGGCCTATGACGAGATGTTCGCGCCCGGCGGCGTGACGCGCGACAACTATCGGCTGCTGGACCAGGACATCCAGGCCCTGGGGGCCCAGGCCCTCTCTGACCGTCAGAAGACCCTGGAGCGCTCGTTCCTGCTGCAGGGCATCACCTTCACCGTTTACGGGGCCGGCAGCACCACCGAGCGCATCATCCCCACCGACCTCTTCCCGCGCATCATTCCGGCCGCCGAGTGGGCGAAGATCGAGACCGGCCTCATCCAGCGCCTGCGCGCCCTCAATATGTTCCTGACCGATATCTACGGCGACCAGCGCATCCTCGCCGACGGGCTCATTCCGCGCGACCTGATCCTGGGCTCGCCGGCCTACAGGCGGCAGATGCAGAACCTGTTCGTGCCGCATGGGGCCTACGTCAATGTCTGCGGCTCGGACCTCATCCGCGGCCAGGACGGGAGCTTTTTCGTCCTCGAGGACAATCTGCGCGTGCCCTCGGGCGTCTCCTACATGCTGGCCAACCGCGACGCCTCGCGCCGCACTTTCCCCCACACGTTCCGCGCCGCCGGCGTCAGACCAGTGGAGCGCTATCCCGACCTGTTGCTGGCGACCCTGAAAAGCATGGCCGAGGAGAGCCGGCCCAACGCCCAGATCGTGGTGCTGACGCCCGGGGTCTACAACGCCGCCTACTATGAACACGCCTATCTGGCCCGGCTGATGGGCGTGCCCCTGGTCGAGGGCCGCGACCTGACCGTGCACGACAACCAGGTCTTTATGCGCACCACCGACGGGTTGCGGCGCGTGGACGTGATCTACCGGCGCGTGGACGACGATTTCGTCGACCCCCTGGCCTTCCGCCGCGATTCTTCGCTGGGCGTCGCGGGCCTGTTCAACGCCTACCGCGCCGGCCAGGTGACGATCTGCAACGCCCCGGGCACCGGAGTGGCCGACGACAAGGCGGTCTACGCCTATGTGCCTTCGATCATCCGCTACTATCTGGATGAAGATCCCATCCTGCCCAATGTGAAGACTTTTCTGTGCCGCGAGCCGGCGCAGCTCTCCCACGTCCTGGCCAACCTGGGCGCCCTGGTGGTCAAGGCGGTCGGGGCCTCGGGCGGCTACGGCATGCTGGTCGGGCCGCACGCCACGCGGGCCGAGCGCGCGGCCTTCGCCGAGGCGCTCAAGGCCGATCCCGAGAACTATGTCGCCCAGCCGACCATCCAGCTTTCGACCGCCCCGTGCCTGGTCGATGGCCGCATCGAGCCCCGCCACGTGGACCTGCGTCCGTTCATCCTCTCGGGCGAGAAAGTGGTGGTCACCCCCGGCGCCCTGACCCGGGTGGCGCTGCGCCGCGGCTCCCTGGTGGTCAATTCCAGCCAGGGTGGCGGGTCCAAGGACACCTGGGTGTTGGCCGGGGCCGGAGCCGCCGCGCCATGATGCTGGCCCGGGTCGCCGACAGCCTCTATTGGCTCGGCCGTTACGCCGAGCGCGCCGAGCACCTGGCCCGGCTGGCCGCGGTGATGCTGAACGCCGCCATCGATCGCACCGACGCCGCCGACCAGGCCTCGCGCATCGCCCTGGCTTCGGTGGGCGAGCGCGCGCCGGCGGTCGAGGCCATGGACGCGGCGCGCGCCCTGGTGCTCGAGCGCGACAGCGCCGTTTCGGTCGTGGCTTCCCTGGCCCACGCCCGGGAGAACGCCCGCCAGGTCCGCGACCAGATCACCACCGAGTCCTGGGAGCGTCTGAACATCCTCTATCTGCGGGCGACGGTGGCCAACGCCGAGACCGCGTTCATGGCCGACGCCCCGGATTTCCTGCAGCGGATCATCGCCGACCTGCACCAGTTCAAAGGCGCGGCCGAGGCCACCATGAGCCATGGCGATGGTTGGCGGTTCATGCTCACCGGGGTCTACATCGAGCGCGCCCAGCTGATCGCCCGGCTGCTGAATGTCTGTTTCGGCGACGCCGATGACGCGGTCGACGACCACGTGGCGCTGGTCAGCCTGTTGCGCATGGCCTGCGCGCTGGAGCCGTACCTGCGCGTCTACACCGCCGACATCAACGCCCGCTGCATCCTGGAATTTCTGATGTTCGACGAGGATTTCCCGCGCTCGATCCGGTTTTCCACCCATCGCATCCAGGAGTGCCTGAGCGACCTGGCCGGCGGCCGCGACCTCGGCCGGCACGATCCCTCGCGCATCGCCGGGCGGCTCAACGCCCGCCTGACCTACGCCGATATCGAGGAGGTCGAGGCGGGCGGGGCCGGCGCCCTGCTGGCGGCGGTGTCGGCCGAATGCGCCGCCATCCACAGCGCCATCCACGAGACCTTCGTGGCCTATCCGCTGGAAACCAGGCTGCCGGCCTGATGCAGTTCGAGATCCGTCATATCACCCAGTACCGCTATGACGAGCCGGTGCGCGAGAGCGTGGTCGAGCTGCGCATGCAGCCGCGCCGCGCCAGCCACCAGAACCTGGTCAGTTTCGAACTGGAGATCGAGCCGGCCAGCCAGGTGTTCAGCTATGCCGACAGCTGGGGCAACGCCGTGCACCATTTCGACGTGCCGCGCGCCCACGACCGCCTGGACATCATCACCCGGGCCGTGGTCGAGACTTACAAACAGCCCCAGCCGCCGGACGCCGCCCCGATGGACGACTGGGCGGGGCTCGCCAGCGAAGCGACGCGGGCCGAATGCTGGGACTTCCTGACGCTGCACGGCCTGGTCGCCGAGACCGCGGCCCTGCGCGCCTTCATCGACGGGCGCGGCCTGGACGCCCTCAAGGCTCAGGATCCGCTGACCGCCGTCACCGCCCTGAACCAGGTCGTGTTCGAGGCCTTTGACTACGAGGCCGGCGTCACTGAGCCCGACAGTCCCATCGACCACGCCCTGACCGAAGGCCGGGGCGTATGCCAGGACTTCGCCCACATCATGATCGCCATCTGCCGCCTGTGGGGCATGCCGGCGCGCTATGTCTCGGGCTATCTGTTCACCGACCGCGACAGCCACGACCGCTCGACCTCCGACGCCACCCACGCCTGGGTAGAGGTGTTCACCCCCAGCCTGGGCTGGATCGGGCTGGACCCGACCAACGACGCGCCGGCCCGGGAGCGCCATCTGGCCGTGGCCATCGGCCGCGACTACACCGACGTGCCGCCCTCGCGCGGGGTGTTCAAAGGCGAGGCGGAGAGCCGGCTCTCGGTAGGCGTCTCGGTGCGCAAGGCGCTGGGACGCGCCTCCCCGCCTGACCTGACCCGCATCGGGGCCCCCGCCCTGATCGCCCGGCGGCGCGTGTCGTTGATGGTGCAGCACCACCAGGAGCAGCAACAGCAATGAGCGATACCGGCGCGATCGCCGCGGCCATGCGGTGCCTGGACGACTTCATGGCCGCCTTCAACGCGCGCGACATCGCCGCCTGGGAGGCGACGTTCAATTTCCCCAGCGTGCGCCTGGCGTCCAACACCCTGGCCATCATCGAGGCCGGCTATCACCGGCCGGAGATGTTTGCGCGCGGCGCCCTGGCAGGCTGGGACCATTCAGCTTGGGAGCGGCGGGCGGTGATCCACGCCGGCCCGGACAAGGTGCATTTCGACACCCGCTTCACCCGCCACCGAGCCGACGGCAGCATGATCGGCGGCTTTGATTCCATCTATGTGGTGACCTGCGAAGCCGGCCACTGGGGCGTGAAATGCCGCTCGAGCTTCGCGCCTTGATCTAGCCAGGCTCAGCGGGCGGGGGCACCGACCGCCAGGGCGAGCCCCAGCCCCGCCAGGGCCGTGCCCCCGGCCTCGACCGGCCCTTCAGATGGCGCTCAGGACCTGCCTTGCGGCGACGAGGTCGCGGGTTCCATAGCCCTCGGTAAAGCTCTTCAGGACAGGCGCCAGCACACTCGCCGCGGTTTGCGGCCAGCGGCGGGCCAGGCTCGTCGCCGCGCGCAGCTCCCAGGCTTTGGCGCCCTGCTCGCGGGCCGTGACCAGGGCCATTTTCATGAGCGACCGCGCCTCGCCATCGTCTTGCGCGATCTGCGAGCGGATGCGCTGGACCTCGCTCAGAATCCACAGCTCGCCGTTTTGCTGAACACGTTGCAGCAACGAATTCGCAAAGCGTCGAGCCTCTTCGATCGCGCCGGCGGCGGCAAGATTCTCGGCCAGTTCGGTCAGAAGGATTGCGAAGCGTGGGTGCCTCGTGGTCGGATAGAAGCCGCCCGCGAGCAGCGCGAGGCCTGGTTCGACGTGTCCCTGACCGGCCGCCAGCGCGGCTCTTGCAATCTCAGCCCAATGACGAAAACCAATGGCCGCTCCACGCCGGACGTAGCTGTCGAGAAGCGTCAGATATCGCTCAGCGGCTTCATCATCGCCAACCATGATCGCCATCCCACAGGCGGCGTCCGTGAGGACGGAGGGCGTGGTGTTGTCATTGCCAAGCACGAGGGCGTGGGCGAGGTTTTGCTTCCCGGCCGCGATTGCCGAATCTGGCTTGCCCTCTAACCACAGGAGACTGACAAATGTGTTTCGCGCCATCGCGTTGGGGTCGTACGCGTACCACTTCAACACCTCCTGAGCATATTGGTCGGAGCTCTTCTTCAGGACGCTATCGGTGGCGTGCCGGGCGAGTGAGAGGTTCCCCGCGAGCAGCTCGGTGACGCCGATAGCCCGGTCAATGATCAGCTTTTCGAATGGGCTTGCGCTTTGCTCCGAAAGGCGACCTACATCGTCTAGCGCAAGATCGACGCGCCCGCTGCTTATGTGAAAGTTCCATAGGCCCCAGATCGCCTTGAGCTTTGTCGCAGTATCCTCAAGTCGATCAGCCAGTTCGATCGCCCGCTCGCACGCCGCGACGCCCTCGCGAGTCCTGTTGGCGAAGTCCAAACTCACGTTCCCAAAGGCGATCTCGAGCGCCGCGTTTTCGCGGCTCCCCGGTTCCACGACGGTCAGGGCCGCGTCGATCCGGCGCTGGCACTCCTCGAACCGTGTCAACCGCACCCACACCGGAATGGCCGCAAGCGTAAGGGGGACAATAAAGGACCGGTCGCCGTCCGGAGCGCAGGCCCAGTCAAGGGCCGCGCGCATCTCCCCGAGTTTGCCACTGAAGCGGCGGAGCCAATCCTCCATCGAGCGCTGGTCGAGCTCAGTGTCGGCCTTGGAAAAGATGGCCATGGTGCGGGTGGCGTGCGGGGCGGCGATCTCATTCAGCTCCCCGGACGCCTCAAGCTTTTCGCGCGCGTAGGCTCGCGTGCTGTCCAGAAGTCGATATCCGCCTAGCGAGGGATCAGGGTCGGCGACGACAAGACTCTTCGCAACGAGATTGGACAGAATAGCGAGGATCGAATCGGCGCCGGCTGTTGGATCAAGCGCCAGATGCAGTGCGTCATCCGCATCGAATGGCCCCTGAAAGAGACTGAGGCTGCGAAGGACGCGCTGTTCATCGCCGGAGAGCTGATCAAAACTCCAGTCGATCGCTGCGGCCAAAGTTCGGTGTCGCGGCACCGCCGTCCGGCGCCCGTGAAGAAGCTTCTGAAATCGATTGTCGAGCGCTGACTGGACGCCTCTGAGACCGAAGGCGGCGACATTGCTCGCGGCGAGCTCAATGGCGAGGGGAAGCCCATCGAGCCTACGGCAGAGGCTGCTGACCACGCCGACGTCAGCGTCGGTTAGCGAAAAGCGCTGGTCCGCGGCGGAGGCGCGACCCACGAAGAGGCGGATCGCAGGAAACCTCATGGCTTCGCTGGCTGAAAGCTCCTCGTCCTCCGCCGGTATCGCCAGCGGCGCAATGCGCCATATGACCTCGCCTTCGGCCCGCAGGGATTCGCGGCTCGTACACAGCACGACCGAATTCGGCGATCGTCGTAAGATCGCCTCGACGAGTTGGGCGGCCGGTTCGACGGCGAATTCGCAGCCATCCAGGACGACGAGGAGCTCGAGCGGAGCGATGAAGGCCGTTAGCGCCGCGATCGCCGTGTCTTCCGAGAACCTGAGGCCCAGGGCCGCGGCCACAGCCATCTCCGGGCCGCCGCCGCTGGTCACTTCGGCAAAGACGACGCCGTCGGCTAGACTGGCCTCGAGATCCTCGGCGCAGGCGAGCGCAAGGGTGGTCTTGCCGATCCCGCCCGGCCCGACAATCGTCATCAGACGGGATGCTCGCAGCTGTTGAGTTATCGCGGCGACGTCCGCATCGCGACCGAACATCGTCGTCAGGCGCGCCGGAAGCCGGCGCACAGGAGATTTTCCGATCGGCGCCTGAAGCGCCAGCGGGGCTACGAACCGGTAACCGCGCCCGGCGTCGGCGGCGATGAAGGAGGAACCCTTCTCTTCCCCAAGCGCGCGGCGGATTCCTGAAATCTGCACGCGCAGCGCGGCCTCCTCGACGTGCACGCCGGGCCACGCGCGGGCCATGAGTTCGGCCTTGGTGATGAGCTCGCCTGGACGTTCGGTGAGGGCGATCAGGAGATCCAGAGCCCGGCCGCCAAGTGGAACGGCCTCGCCGCCCTTGGTCAGGAGACGCCGACCGAGATCCAGCTTGAATGGGCCGAAAGCGAGGACCGCAGGCCTTTGTTCCAACGCTCTCGCCATCGCCGCCCGGCATCTTCCCGCGTGAACGGCGTTGTTTAGGCCGCGGGGAAGGCTAACGTCGAGTCTGACGGCGCCGTCCATTTGGTCCGCGTACGGAGGATAAGTGCCGGACTTCGACCCCGATCGGAGTGGGAATTATGCGGGCGAACGGACCAGGTGCTCGCCCAGGAGCGCAGCGAACAGTGCAAAGAGATAGAGGATCGAAAACGAAAACAGGCGGCGCGCGTCGACCCGGTCGGCGTGCCGCGCGAGCCTGATCGCCAACCCCAGGAATGCCAAGCCGCCGACGGCGGCGACCGCGAGGTAAACCGAGCCGCCGAGGCCGGTAAGGAACGGGGCCAGCGCCAGCGGGGTGAGGACCAGGCTGTAAAACAGGATCTGCCGGCGCGTGGCGTCCTCGCCGCTCGTCACCGGCAGCATGGGTACGCCGGCGCGCCTGTAGTCGTCGCCCATGGTCAGCGACAGCGCCCAGAAGTGCGGCGGGGTCCAGAAAAAGATGATCGCCACCAGCAGCCAGGCGTTGAGCGGCGCGGTTCCACTGGCCGCCGCCCAGCCAATTGCGGGCGGGAGGGCGCCCGCCAAGCCGCCGATGACGATGTTCTGTGGCGTCGAGCGTTTCAGCCACATGGTGTAGACGACGGCGTAGAAGAAAATGGTGAAGGCCAGCAGCCCGGACGCGAGCAGGTTCACCGCCAGCGCCATCAGGCCGACGCTCCCCAAGGACAAGCCGACTCCCATCGCAAGCGCATCGGCGGCGGGAACGCGCCCGGCGGGCACCGGGCGGCCGCGGGTGCGCCGCATCAGCGCGTCGATATCGGCGTCGAACCACATGTTGAGCGCGCCGGCTCCGCCCGCGCCCACGGCGATGCACAGGATGGCGATAGGTGCGAGGAGCGGGTTCAAAGGCGCGTTCGCGCAAAACAGTCCCGTCACCGCCGTGAAGACCACGAGGCTCATCACTCGCGGCTTCAGCAGCACGACATAGTCCTGCCAGCGGGCCGCGCGGCGGCTGGCGGTCGAGAGCCTGGCCAGCTGGATATCGGTCGCGGCCATGTTAGCGCTGCATCGACATGACCTGATCCATGGACGGCATCATGTGGTTCAACGACGACATGATGAACAGCGTCCCGGCGATCAGCAGAAAGACGATGAGGACGCCGAACGCCAGAGCCAAAACGTTGTTGGTGCTCTCCGGGCCAGTGGTGATGTGCAGGAAGAAGATGAGGTGCACACCCATCTGGGCCACGGCGAGAGCGACCAGCGCCGCGGGGATGCCTGGGCCCCACACAAGGTGGCTGCTGGCCGCATAGAAGGACGCGGCCGTGAGCGCGGCGGCCAGCGCCAGGCCAATCAGATAGCCGCCGATTCCCTGGCCGACGCCGGTTCCATCGAGGCGCTCGTCACCAGGGGCGCTGTCGCCATAGCCAGGGTGATCCTGGGGATGGATCTCGCTCATGGGTACACCCCAAGCAAATAGACGACGGTGAAGATGGCGACCCAGATGATGTCGAGGGCGTGCCAGAACAGGCTGAAGCAGAGGATCCGGCGCAGCATCTCGGGCCGGAAGCCCTTGGCGAACACCTGGGCGATCATCGTCAGCAGCCACAGAAGGCCGACGCTGACGTGGGCTCCGTGGCACCCGACCAGGGCGAAGAAGGCGCTCAGGAAGGCGCTGTGCGAAGGCCCGTTGCCGGCGTTGATGAGGCCGATGAACTCGCGCACTTCCAGGCCCACGAACAGCGCGCCGAGCACGAAGGTCACGCCCATGGCGGCGTAGAAGCCCGGCTTGTAGCGGGCGCCGGCCGAGATCGAAGCCAGGCCGCAGGTGAAGCTGGAAATCAGCAGGCAAGCCGTCTCCACGACCACATTATGGAGGTCGAAGATCTGCCGCGCGCTTGGGCCGCCGTTGGTGTTTCCGGCAAGCACCGCGTAGCTGGCGAAGAAGGCCGAGAACATCACGATGTCGCTCAACAGGAAGATCCAGAAGCCGTAGCCGACGATCACGCGCTTGGCCGCCGGACCGCCGGCGCCGTGACCGCGCGCGGCGCGCTGGACCTCACCGTGGCGGTGGCCGAGCCGGTAGGGATCG
>DASXMK010000172.1:0-3642 GCA_036495705.1 Caulobacteraceae bacterium
GGCCGCAGCCAGTCCCTCGATGAAGGCTGGCGTCACCCCGACGGTGGGCGCCCGCAGGTAACACGGAGCGCCGGCTTTGCGTGCCAGCGCCGCGTAATCGCGGTCAAGCTCGACCAGGGTCTCTATGTGTTCGGAGACGAACGACACCGGATCGATCAGGACCCCCAGGCCTTCGGCGGCGGCGGCGGCGATAGCCTCCGGCGTCGACGGGCCAAGCCATTTCAGCGGCCCCACGCGGCTCTGATAGCACAGGCGCCAATCCCAGCCCTCGCCCAGCCTGTCGGCGATGGCCCGGCACGTGGCTTCCACCTGCCAGGCGTAAGGATCGCCGGTCTCGGCGATTCTCAGCGGCAAGCCGTGGGCCGAGAACAACAACCGCACCGTGGGCCTGCCGGCGACGTTCCAGGTCTGCAAGATTGCCTCGGCGTGAGCCTCCGCCAGCCCCGGGTTGTCATACCAGCAGCATAGCGCGCGCGCCGTCCCCGAGCCGCGATAGGCCCCGCGCCACGCGGCCAGCGACGAAGCCGTCGTGGTGGTCGAAAACTGCGGATAGAGCGGCGCCAGCACGATGTCATCCGGCGCGAAGGCGGCGACCTCGCCCGCGACAGCTTCGGTCAGCGGGGGCCAATAGCGCATGGCGATGAACACCTTGGCGTCGAGGCCGCCGGCGCGCAACGCCGTTTCGAGCGCCTGCGCCTGAGTGCGGGTTTCGGCGAGAAGGGGCGAGCGGCCGCCCATCCGCGCATAGTTGGCGATCGCCTTGCGTTCTCGAGCCCGGGCGATAACTTCCGCCAACGGCAGACGGCCGATCGCCGGCAGATCGATGATCGCTCGATCGGCGAACAGATTGCGCAGAAACGGGCGCACGTCCCGCGCGGCTTCGGGTCCCCCCAGGTTGAAGAGCACCACCGCGATCCTGCGCGCACTGCCGCTCATACTCCAGCGACTCTCTCCACCACCCGGGCGATGTGGTCGACCGGGGTGTCCGGCAGCACCCCATGGCCGAGATTGAAGATATACGGGCCATTCCCCCACTGCGCGGTCAAGGCGTCCACCCGGCGATCCAAGGCTGGGCCGCCGGCGCGCAGCAGCAACGGATCGAGCGCCCCCTGGATGGCCACATGTTTCTGCAACCGTCGCCCAAGCGCCGCTGGCGCCTGCACGTCCAGCCCCACGCCCTCGACCTCGGCCTCGACCGCGTAACGCTCGACCAGGGCGCCGGCCCCGCGCGGAAAGCCGATCACCGGCGTGTCGAAGCCTTGCCGGCGCAGATAGCTCACAATCTGGCGGTGGGGGCCGATCACCAGCGCTTCGAACAGGTCCTCCGGCAGCTGTTCGGCCCAGGATTCAAAAATCTGCAGCACTTGCGCGCCGGCCTGCGCCTGCATGGCCAAGTATCGTCCGGTGGCCTTGGTCAGCAAATTGACCAGGGCCTGAACCTCGCCAGGGTTCTCGAACGCCCGCGCCCGGGCCGCCTCCCGCTCACCACCCCGGCCCTGCAACATGTAGGTGGCCACGGTCCAGGGCCCGCCGGCGAATCCGATCAGCGCCCGCTCGGGCTCCAACCGGGCCCGCACCAATCGAAGAGTCTCCCCGACCGCGGCCAGCGCCTCGGCGCATTCCGCCACGCGCGCCTCCAAGACCTCTAGCGCCGGCAGCGGGCCCAGACGCGGGCCCTCGCCTGGCACGAACCACACCTCCTGTCCAAGCGCCTTGGGGATCAGCAGTATGTCGGCGAATACGATCGCCGCGTCGAACGCGAACCTGCGCATGGGCTGCAGCGTCACCTCGGCCGCCATCTCGGGGCTCAGCGCCAGGGTCATGAAATCCCCCGCGCGTTCCCGCAGCGCATGGTATTCCGGCAATGATCGCCCCGCTTGGCGCATGAACCAGATCGGCGGCCGCGTCTGGGTTTCGCCCTTCAGGACGCGCAGCAATTTAGGCTCGGAGGTCATGCCCGGCTTAGACTTCACCTCGGGTTCAGCCTCAAGCCCAGCCGGGAAAGCCGGTCCTCTTCACTTCATAGGAAGGATTTAGATTCTTATGGATTCGAAGTGGTATGATCGGGGATAACGGGGACAAAGCCCGGCCCCGCCGGATCAGGCTTGGCCTTTTACACAACTTGCCAATAGGTTCCGCCGCAATTAGCGGATGACGATGCATTTCTGTTGGTATCTCAGCAAGTCATTGGAAATACGTTTGAAAAAGTAGAACAGATTCCTGTGGACGCGAACCGGAGTTGGCCAACTCCGCACACCGCTGGGGACGAACTTCCGATCTCACCTGTGGGCCGTGAAGTCTGTGGGCGGCGAGGGTGGGCCGATCGCTGCGTTATCCTCTGGGCCTCTCCGCTGGCCGCGTCGTCGTGGGATAAGCCGGTCGAGCTTTCACCGTCGGGCGGGTTCAATTAAGAATCTGTTAACCATGAAGTCACAGAAAAATCTCAGCGCCGGGGCGCCCGGGTGACCGCCAACCGCCTCGCCACCTATTTTCACGTGCATCTGGTGTCGGACTCCACCGGCGAGACGCTCAACGCCATGGCCAGGGCGGTTTGCGCGCGGTTCAACAATGTGCTGCCGATCGAGCACATCTATGCTCTGGTCCGCTCGCAGAAGCAGCTCGAACGGGCGCTGGGCGAGATCGCCGAGGCCCCAGGCGTGGTCCTGCATACGATCGTCGATCAGTCTCTACGGGCCGCCCTGGAGAGTGGCTGTCAGAAGATGGACATGCCCTGCATCGGTGCCCTGGATCCTCTGGTGACGATTCTGTCGCGCTATCTGGGTGCGCCGCTTTCGACCCGGGTCGGCGCGCAATATTCGCTCGACACCGACTATTTCAATCGCATGGACGCGCTGTCCTACGCTCTTGGCCATGACGACGGTCAGGGCGGGCCGGATCTGGCGCGCGCCGACGTGGTGCTGGTCGGGGTGTCGCGTACGTCGAAGACCCCGACTTGCATCTATCTGGCGCACCGGGGCGTGCGGGCGGCGAATATCCCACTGGTGCCGGCCGCTCCGCTGCCGCCCAGCCTGTCCACCCTCAACGGAGTGCCGGTGGTCGGCCTTACGGTTTCACCCGACCGTCTGGTCCAGCTGCGCCGCAACCGGCTGCGGGCGCTCAACGAAACCCGGGATAGCACCTACGTTGATGGCGACTCGGTCCGCGCCGAAACCATCGCCGCCCGTCGGATCTTCGAACGCCACGGCTGGCCAGTCATCGACGTCACCCGGCGATCGGTCGAAGAGACCGCGGCGGCGGTGCTCAATATCATCACCGGCGGGCGGGGCCAGGTGGAGGTGCTGGGTTGACCCTGCCGGGATGAGGACTTCGGCGTCGAGCTTGGCGGCCGTGTTGGTGGGGAATCCCGCCGTTCTGTCTCTAAGCCCCGTCATTCATATGGCCTGGATAACGGCCGCGGAACTCGACGCCACCTATTTCGTCGCCGAGCTTGAGGGGGACAATTTCCGCCAATTCGTGCGGGCCCGAGGCCCGATCGTCGGGCTCGGAGGGGCGAATCTTCGCGGGCTCAACGTCACGATCCCATTCAAGGAGGAGGCGCTGGCCGTCGCCCATCAGGCCAGCGCGCGAGCTCAGCGGGCCGGCGCCGCCAATCTGCTGCTGTTCGAGCCCGGCGGAACGGTA
>DASXMK010000173.1:0-1790 GCA_036495705.1 Caulobacteraceae bacterium
CGGATGAGGAAAGATGGTGGCGATCAGTTCGGCTTCGGTGGCCTCGCAGGTGATGCCCAGAGCGAAGCCCTGGATCATCTCAGTGACCTCGCCGCCGATCATGTGAGCGCCAAGCAGCGCCCCGGTTTTGGCGTCAAACACCGTCTTGACCAGGCCCTCGGTTTCGCCGGCGGCGATAGCCTTGCCATTGGCCCGGAAGGGAAAGCGCCCGACTTTGACTTCGATGCCTTTCTCCTTGGCCGCCGCCTCAGTGAGTCCGACTGAAGCGATCTGTGGCGTGGTGTAGGTGCACCCCGGCACGGCCGCCGGCAGATGGTCATCGGCCAGACCGGCGATATGTTCCACGCAGTGAACGCCCTCGTGGCTGGCCTTGTGCGCCAGCCACGGCGGCCCGGCGACATCGCCGATGGCGTAGAGCCCTTTGACATTGGTGGCGCCGTGACCGTCGATGACCACATGGCCGCGGTCGACCTTCACGCCCAGCGCCTCGAGCCCCAGATCCTCGACGTTGCCGTCAATGCCCACCGCGACAATGGCGATCTCGGCGGCGAGCTCGTCGGCCTTGCCGCCCGCATCCAGCGTCAGAGTGACGCCGGCCTTTGATGACTTCAGTCCGGTCACCTTGGCGCTCACCCGCAGTTTGATGCCGCGGCGTTCGAACGCCTTGTGGGCGGCGGCGGAGATCTCTTCGTCCTCGACCGGCAGAATGCGCGGCAAGAGCTCGACCACGGTCACCTCGGCGCCAAGGGCGCGATAGAAACTGGCGAACTCCATGCCGATGGCGCCCGAGCCGACCACCAGGAGCGATTTCGGGGCAGCCTTGGGGACCATGGCTTCGCGATAAGTCCAGACGCGCTCGCCGTCTGGCACGAGGCCAAGCGCCGGGATCAACCGCGCGCGCGCTCCGGTCGCCAGGATCACCGACTTGGCGTCCAGTCTGCGCTCGCCGCCGGCCTTCAGGGCCACGACGACGCTCGGCGCATCCCCGCCCTTTTCCAGGCGGGCTACGCCGTCGACAACCTCTATCTTGTGTTTCTTCATCAGGAAGGCGACGCCAGAGGAAAGCTGCTTGGCGACCTTGCGCGAGCGTTCGATGACCTTGCTGAAATCGTAGGACCGCCCCTCGGCGGCCAGGCCGTAGTCGGCCAGGTGGCCGAGGGTGTCATAGACCTCGCCGGACTTGAGCAACGCCTTGGTGGGGATGCAGCCCCAGTTCAGGCACACCCCGCCCAGGCACTCGCGTTCGACGATGGCGGTCTTCAGGCCGAGTTGCGAGGCCCGGATGGCGGTGACGTAGCCCCCCGGCCCGGAGCCGATCACCACCAGGTCGAACTTGTCCGCCATCAGAGAAGCGCCTCGATGGCCCCTTCAAGCGCTTGTGGCTCCGTCGAAGGTGGAAAGCGAGCGGCGACCTCTCCTGAGCGATCGATGAGGAACTTGGTGAAATTCCACTTGATCGATTCAGTGCCCAGAACACCTTTCTTCTCGTGCTTAAGCCAGGCGTAGAGCGGGTGGGTATGGCCGCCATTGACGTCGACCTTCGACATCATCGGGAAGGTGACATCGTAAGTCAGGGAACAGAAATTGGCGATTTCGGCGGCGCTTCCCGGCTCCTGGCCGGCGAACTGGTTGCAGGGAAAGCCCAGCACCACCAGACCGCGCTCGGCGTATCGGCGGTTCAGGGCCTCCAGGCCCTGGTACTGCGGCGTGAAGCCGCATTTGGAGGCGGTGTTGACGATCAGGATCACCTTTCCCCGCCATGCGGCGAGTGAGGCCGGTTGGCCATCGAG
>DASXMK010000174.1:0-2402 GCA_036495705.1 Caulobacteraceae bacterium
TCTGGCCAGAGGGGATGACCACGGTCAGCTGGCCGTTGGAATTGCCGGCCGCGGCCCGCACCGAATCCCCCGGCCCGGCCAGCGCCGCCCGGGCGTAGAGGCCGCCGCTGATCGGCGGCGAGGGCGAGCCGCGCTGCACGAGGTTCTCCAGCCGGGCGTTGGCCAGGCGCAGGTCAATGGCCGAGCGGGCCGGTACGCGGCGCCCGTCCAGCCGCACCTTGCCGCTGAGATCGCCCTGGCTGAGCCGCACGGCCAGCGGATCGATGGTCAAGAGGCCGTGATCCAAAGCCAGTTTCAGCGACAGGCCGCGGATCGGCACCTTGGGCTCGATGACATTGACCGCCCGGTAGGTCAGGCGGGCGTCGGTGGCCCGCAGGCGCGGATAGTCCAGCCGCGCGTCGGGCAGCAGGCGGTGCTCGGCCACCAGCCTGGCGGCTTCGATCTTCTCTTTGGGCGAGACCGTGTGCCCGGCGGTGTGCCGCGGGCCGCCGCCGATCACCGCCTCCAGGTCGGCCAGCTTCAGGCGCTGGGACACCAGGTTGGCGTCGACGAACGGGCGCCCGGTCTCATCGTTCACCGAAATGGCCCCGGCCAGGTCGCTGTCTCCGACCCGGCCGTGCAGGCCGCGGAAGGCGAAGCGTTCGTCGTCGCGGCCGAACCCGGCGGCCAGATTATAGGGCGGGGTGTCCGGCAGTGAGACGCCGGTCAGGGCGTAGAGTTCGTCGAGATCCGGGCCGCTGACGTGCAGGCGTCCGCGCAGGCGGCCGAAATCGAACGGATGGACGAACTGGCCGTCGGCCGCCACCCGGGTCGCCTGCGACGTCAGGCGCAGGTTGAAGTCGTACGGCCGGTTGGGGTCGATGTTGACCAGCGGCCCGCCGCGGATGGTCAGGGTGAACGGATCGGCGCGATAGGTCCCGCGGCCGTCCAGGCGGAACACCCCGCCGCCGGCCCCCATCACCTGCTCGCTGGAGCTGAGGGTGCCGGTGAAATGGATCCGCCGCTTGACGTCGTCATAGCGCAGCGCCCCGCCGGTGACGATCAGGTGGCGGATGGGCGGCAGGCGCAGGGGCGCGGGCTTGCCGCCGGTGTTCTGGCGCCAGTTCTCCCGGCCCAAGGCGTCGCGCAGCAGCTTCACGTCGGGGTGGTCGGCCTCGACCAGGGGCAGCACCAGCTTATTCTGGAAAAACAGCGGCTTCAGCTCGATCTGGGCCGTGAAGCGCGGCAGGTTGGCCATCGGCCCTCGCCCGGCCCAGGGCGGATTGCCGATGGTGACGCCGCTGACGCTGGCCCACGGCTGCCACGACCACGGGTGGACCTTGAGGTCGCCGGTGATCGTCACCGGCCGGCCGAGTTCGGCCGACAGGTACCGGGCCAGGGGCCCGCGCAGCCAGTTCCACTGGAACAGCAGCACAAAGACGATGATCGTCAGGACCAGGAGGCCGAAAAGGCCGCTCCACACCCGCAGCGGCGTGATCATCTGGCCTTTGGCGGCGTGGGCGGGCAAGGGGCTCTCCAGGCGGCGCCCCTCGACTAAACTAAACGCGCGCCCCGGGCCGGTTCGTTCCCGGGGCTCGCCCCTCTCCTGGAGGGAACCCTCTCGAGCGCGGCGGTCGTGGCGGATCTTCGACCCTTGGCGCAGGCCGCTGACGCCGGTATCGATCCGCGGGCAGGCGGGGTGGCGAAGTCGACAGGTCCCTGGACGTCCACCCGAACAGGCGGAGGCGGCCGTGGAAGGTCATCACAAATCCAAGCCGTTTCACGGATGGCGCGAATTCTTCAAGGAATATGGCATCATCGTGCTTGGCGTTCTGACCGCGCTCGGAGCGGAACAGATCGTTGACCAGATCCACTGGGTGAGCCGCGTCCACGAGGCTGAGGCCGCGATGGACGCCGAGCTTCATGAGGATGCGCTGAACGCCTACTTCCGCTTGTCGCTGCACGATTGCGCGGGCTCGAGGCTCGATGCGTTGAGCGCGGCCCTCGAAGCCTCTCGCGACCACGGCGCGCCCGTGCCGGTTATGCCCGTCTATTCCTGGCGCCTGCGCCCCGAGCGAAGCGATGCCTGGCAGGCGGCGCAAGCGATGCAGATTGTCAGCCACGTGCCGCGGGATCGGCTGTTGGCCTATTCACGGGTGTATTTCTTCGCGAACGTCATGATGAGGCTCCAGCCGGAAGAGCGCGCCGCGATGGACTCGATCAACACCCTGGCCGTCAACGCCGGCCGCCTGCAACCGGCGGAGCGCGACCGCCTGTTCGCCGGCCTCGTCGCCACACGCCGCCTGCTCAATGAGTTGGACTCCGCCTCCGCCCGCCTTATCGGCGAGGCGGAGAACGTGGACGTGCGGCTTTCGAGCGCGGACAAGTCCGGACAGCTCCTCAATGCTCGACAGCTCTATGGC
>DASXMK010000175.1:0-3111 GCA_036495705.1 Caulobacteraceae bacterium
CCCCTGATTTCCAATCGCGGCGCGCCCTCGGCCCCAAGCCCGGGCGCCGTTGTTGCGACGATGAGGCCGCCGGCCAGCCAAGCGCGCATGCCTTACTCCGCCCCGCCGCCATGAGCGGCCATAGCTAGCCGAGCGTGCGTCCAGGCGCAGCCTTTTTTCGGGCGCGGCCTAGCCGCCGACGTTCACCGAGCCCGATCCGGCCACGTGTTTCGTGATCGGCCCCGTCACCCGCCCGACGGCGATATCGCCTGAGCCGGCGACAGCGGCCTGCAGGGACCGGGCCACGCCGCCGAAGCGCACGTCGCCTGAACCAGCCACTTGGACGGTCATATCAGTGACCTGCCCGCTCCGGGCGATCACATCGCCGGAACCGGCCACGCGTACGTGCAAGGGTCCATTGACGAGCCCGGCGCGCAGGTCCCCGGAGCCGGACGTCGAAGTCGTCAGGCCATTGCGGACGTCACTGAAACTGATGTCGGACGAGCCGCTGATGCGCACCTCGGCCGATCCAACACTGCCGGCATGGACATCGCCGGACCCGGCCACGCGGACATCGGCCGGACCAGACACGTTGGCCACCGTCCAGTCGCCGCAGCCGGCGTTGGCCAACTCAACGCTGTCGGAACGGCCGATGACGCCGAACACCGCGCCGCCAGCCTTGACCTTAACGTTCATCGGCGTCCGGATCATGACTTGTGGCAGGGCCTCGTAGGGCGTGAAACCGGCGCCCCAGACCGAAACGCCTTTGCGGCCGAAGAGACTTCGACAGTTGGGGCTACGAATGCCCAGGCCCCCATCGATCCGGACCGTGTCGCCCAGACGGTAGACGCGCAGGGGCAGGCGCGGATGGGTCCTATAGACCGAAACGACGATATCGCTCCGGGCCTCCGGGATCACCGTCACACGCGCGGCGGCATTGCGAATCTCGACGTCCGCCGCGGCCGCCACGCCAGAAACAGCCACAGCCATTGCTCCGATGGTCACGCCAAGCCAAACATTCATTTCGAACCTCCCTCGCCAGTCCGCAACGCAGGTTATGCGCTGACATCGTCGGCGGCAGCTTAATTCGCGGTCAGGTTTCGCGCCGCCTGGGCGTGGCCGCAATGTGGTATGCTTCGGCCCGAAGGAAGCGCCGGGTGGGGACCATGCCCTCGATAGCTTCACTGGTGGTTGCGTTGGGTCTGTCGCTGTTTGGCGGCCAGAAGACGCCGGAAGCGCGTCCCAGCAGCGACGAGATCGCTTTCGTCGAGACCCGGATCCGACTGCCTGACGATGCCCCCGGCCCGCTGTCGAACTTCGAGCGCTACTACGCCTGGACGGTCGGAGATGACGGCAAGCGGGTCATTTACGGCGAGCTGATCTTCGTGGACCTGATGGGGGCCGCTCGGCCGCCTGACAGGAAAGGTCACTTCCACGCGGTCGACGAAAAGGACATGCCGACTGTGGCCAACGGCGGCTGCGGCGTGATCACGTTCTATCTCGACCTCAGGAGCGGACGGCGACCAGCGCTCTATTGCAACGCCGTGGGCGCCTCGCCCTGAGTGGCGAGGCGTAATGGAGCGGGTAGCGGGAATCGAACCCGCATCCTCAGCTTGGAAGGCTGCTGCACTACCATTGTGCTATACCCGCGCCGTCAATTTCAGAACCGCGTGGTGGGGGAAGTAGGACTCGAACCTACGAAGGCGTACGCCAGCGGATTTACAGTCCGCCCCCTTTGCCGCTCGGGACATTCCCACAAACGCGAGTTCCTCCATGGGTGGAGATAGCTTCGAAACGCGTCCAGGCAGGCCCCGGTCGCAGGTTCGAAAAACCCTCCGATCTCCGATCCCCGGCGATGCTAAGAGACATAAGCAACACCATGACGGGCTCCTGAGGCGATCAGCCGCTGGGACCCCCCGAAAATCGGAGCGCGACTTATAGTTGTGAGCATGCGCCGACGCAACGACCGCCCTCCGGGGCGAAAAGCCGTCACCGCCAGGCCGCCATGGCGCGACGGTTCGGGTGAGTGGCTGTGGGGCTGGCACGCCGTAACTGCCGCGTTGGAAAACCCCGCGCGTGGCGGCGAGATGCGGCTGGTGGCGACGCCCGAACGCACCCGCGCCCTGGCTGGCAGGTTATCCGGCTCGGCGGACGTGCAAGTCCTGGCCCATGGCGCGATCGGCGATCTCCTGCCGCCCGGCGCGGTCCATCAGGGACTGGCTCTGGATGCGCCGCCGCTTGACCCTGCCGCCCTCGTAGACCTAGCGAGCCCGGCCGAAGGCGTGATCGTCATGCTCGATCAGGTCACTGATCCTCAAAATGTCGGGGCGATTTTCCGCAGCGCGGCGGCGTTCGGCGCCCGCGGCGTGGTTCTGCAGGAGCGCCATGCTCCACGCCTGGCCGGAGCGCTGGCCAAGGCGGCCGCCGGCGCTATCGACAAGATTCCTCATGCGCGTGAGATCAATCTGTCGCGGGCGCTTGAACGGCTGGAGGATCTCGGCTGGCGGGCGGTTGGGTTGGACGGTCAGGCTGACGCGGACCTGGCCGACGCGCTCGACGGCGGCCCCACGGTTCTGGTCCTGGGATCAGAGGGCGAGGGCATCCGGCGCCTGGTCCGCGAACATTGCGACGCCCTGGCCCGGATTCCGGTGAGCGACAGCATCGAGAGCCTCAATGTCTCGGCCGCAGCGGCCATCGCCCTGTATGCGGCTCTCCGGGCCATGACCGCGAAAACGGGCGGATGAACCTGCCGGGGCTGGCCGAGGGACACTGGGGCAGCCTGCTGAGCACCCTTGGCCAGGTGATCCTCATCGATGTCACCTTGGCCAGCGACAACGCGGTGGCCGTGGGCATGGCGGCGTCCGGCCTCCCGCAGCCCCAGCGGCGCCAGGCCATCCTGCTCGGCCTGGGGGGCGCGGTGGTGATGCTGTGTGGCCTGGCGGTTTTCGCCGTCCAGCTGTTGAAGGCCGGCGGCGGCGGCCTGGTGTTGGGCGGGGGCCTGCTGCTGCTGCTGATCTGCTGGCAGATGTGGAAGGACCTGCGCGGTCACGGCGCGGGCGCCGGGGCGGTCGCCAAGCCCAAGACTCTCATGCGGGCGCTCAGCCAGATCTTCATCGCCGACATCTCGACCTC
>DASXMK010000176.1:0-5545 GCA_036495705.1 Caulobacteraceae bacterium
GCCCGGGAAGCGCGCACCCTGGTCCAGCTCAGCATCGATGGCGTCATTCCGCCCATGCCGTTCAACCAGATCCAGTGCGCCGACCTCAAAGGCTGGACCGGCGAGGCCGATGCGGCCGGCTGGCTCAAGGTCACCTCCAGCATCGCCGAGCTTTCCGGCGGCCGGCCGGCCGTCGCACCGCCCACAGCGGCGGCGGCGCGCAAGCACTCGATCTGCGTGCTGCCGTTCATCAACATGAGCGGCGATCCGGAGCAGGAGTATTTCAGCGACGGCATCAGCGAAGACATCATCACCGACCTTTCCAAGGTCTCGGCCCTGTTCGTCATCGCCCGCAACACCGCCTTCGCCTTCAAAGGCAAAAGCATCGATGTGGCCCAGATCGCCGGGCAGCTGAACGTCGGCCATGTGCTCGAAGGCAGCGTGCGCAAGGCCGGCGGACGGGTGCGGATCACCGCCCAGCTGATCGACGGGGCGAGCGGCGGCCATGTGTGGGCCGAACGTTACGATCGCGACCTCGACGACATCTTCGCCCTGCAGGACGAGATTTCCCAGGCCATCGTTGGCGCTCTCAAGCTGAAGCTTCTGCCGGCCGAGAAGAAGGCCATCGAGAACCGCGGCACCGAGAGCGTCGAGGCCTACAATCTCTATCTGATGGCGCGGCAGTATTGGCTCGAAGGCAATGTCGGTGATCGCCGGCGGGAAGACGCCATCATCCGGCTCACCGGGCGGGCCACCCAGATCGATCCCGGTTATGCCCGTGCCTGGGCGCTCATGGCCATGGCGCAGAATTCGTTGCGCTTCAATCGCGGCAAGGCCGGCGATGATGGAACGGCGGCAGCCGAACGCGCGCTCGCCCTCGACCCGACCTTGGCCGTGCCCCACGCCGTCCGCGCCCGACACCTGTTAATGCAGGGACAGGTCGAAGAGGCGTTCGCCGAACTGGAAACCGCCCTGCGCCTGGATCCTGAGTCTGATGAAGTGAATCGGCTGGCCGGGCTGATGAATTTCCAGGCCAACCGGCTCGACCAGTCGATCCGCTATTTCGCCAAGGCGGCCACGCTTTCGGAAACCGACTTTGGTTCCTGCGGCATGCTGATCAGTTGCTACTCGGCGATCGGCGATGACGAAGGCGTGCGACACGCGGCCCAGATGACCCTGGCGCGGGCCGAGAAGGTTGTGGCCCAGGATTCCAGCAATGCTCACGCCATCGGTTTTGCCGTCTCCGCCCTGATTCCGTTGGGCGAAATCGACCGGGCCAAGGAATGGATCGATCGCGCCCTGCTGATCGATCCCGACAACGACATGGTGAGGTACAATTTCGCCTGCGCTCTTAGCGCCCGCGGGGATGACATCGACGGCGCCCTGGCGATCCTCGAGCCGGTGTTCGCCAACATGTCGATCGGCATGCTGGGCCACGTCAAGGTGGATCCGGATATGGACTCCCTGCGCGACCTGCCGCGCTTCAAGGCCATGCTGGCCCAGGCCGAGGCCAAATTGGCGGCGACGACCTGACGCTCAGTCGGCCACGGTCGGCCGGCCCAGCAGGGTGAGGGTGGCGCCCGCTGTCACCGCCACCAGCGGCAACAACGCCAGCAGTACGCCCGAGCCGCTCAGCCCGACGCCAAGCAGCGCCGCGGCCATCAGGGGGCCTACGATGGCGCCCACGCGCCCCGCGGCCACGGCCGCTCCGACCCCGGCTCCGCGCATGGCCACGGCGTAGTAGCCGGGCGCCAGGCCGTAGAGCGCCAGAGGGGTGAAGCCGACAAACAGGCCGACGGCGAAGGCCGCCACCCCGGCCGAGGCCAGGTCGGGCTTGACGCCGGCCAGGGCGATCAAGGCAACGGTCAGGCCGGCGTAGATCGCCGCCAGAATCCGGGCCCGGCGTCCAGGCGTCATCAGCGCCGACAGGGTCATCACGCCGACCCCGCCGCCGGTGTTGAACAGCACCGACACGAGGCTGGCCGACGACTTGGCGACGCCTTTGTCGACCATCAGCGTCGGCAGCCAGTTGATCAGCAGATAGAGCGACAGCAAGGCGGCGAAGAAAGCCCCCCACAACAGCAGCGTGGTGGGCGCGCGCCCGGAACCGAAGAGGATCGATAGCGGGGGGTCCAAATCGCGGGCGGCGGCCCGGCGAGCCTCGCGAGCCCAGAGGAAATCGCGGGACTCCGGCATCAACAGCGCGACCATGGGCGCAAGGGCCAACGGCGCGACGCCGCCGGCGAGGAAAATCCCCCGCCACCCGAGCAAAGTCGCCGCGGTCGCCGCCAAGGCCGAGCCGAACGGAAAGCCCGCGCAGATGAAAGTCACCGTGCGGGCGCGGCGGTTCTCCGGCGTGGCTTCAGCCGCCAAGGCGATGAGCGTGGGCATGGCGCCGCCGATGCCAAGACCGGTCAGGAACCGGACGATGAGCACGCTGTCGAGGTTCCAGGCCAGGGCGGTGACGGCCGAAAACACCCCGTAAAGCACAACCGAGGCGATCAGCGACCACTTGCGGCCAACCCGGTCGGCCAGGCGGCCGACGACCAGGGCCCCGACCATCAGGCCGAGCGTGCTGGCGCTGAAGACGAATCCCAACTGATCGCGACCGAGCGCCAGGGCGGGGACCATTTTAGGGGCGGCGACGCCGATGGACTGGACGTCGAAGCCCTCGGCCAGGGCGGCGCAAAAACACAATCCAAGCGTCACGCCCATGCGCCGAACGCCCAGGTCGAGTCCGATCGCCGCCATGGAATTCCCCCCGCCGATCACAACCTAGCAAGACGCCAGGCTGCCGACGATCCCCAATCAGGCGGGTTCGGCCAGGCGGGGCCGTGGGCTCGGTGTTGCGACTTGGGCCGCCGGCGGCGCGATCCGCTCGAACAGGTGCGAGGCCGACACTGGCGACTCGATGTCGAACAGTTGGTCCAGCACCTGGTCCAGCTCGGCGGCGCTGGCGAGATTGCGTTCGTCCACCCGGCCGTCGCGCCAACGCTCGGTGAGCCAGGTGTTGACCAGGTTGCGGCGAACCTCGGGGCACAGCCGCTCGGCGATCAGCACCGTGGTGAACAGGCTCTCGGGATTGGTCGAAGTGTACCAGTTGGCCATGGCGCAGTCCGCCGGCAGCTGTGGCGTGAGATCGAACACATAGGCCCGCCGCCAGCGGTCGCCGTAACGGGCCGCGAGGGCGAATTCGGACCCGTCACGCTCGATGCGGTACAGCGCCCAGGCCGTCCTCTGCTCGATGTCAGGCAGGAAGCGCAACGGCGCGTCGAGCAGATGGGCCCCGAAACCGACGTCGGCGATATACCGCCCTTCGGGCAGGTCGACGGCCAGGATCATGTGGCTGCGCGCCCCGACCGGCGCTTCATCGCCCGCCCACGCCACCCGACCGGCGAGGACGGTCACGTCAAATCCGATCGCCTCCAAGGCGGCCTTGAACAAGGTGTTCTGCTCGAAGCAGTAGCCGCCGCGCCGGCTCAGCACCATTTTGGCCTGGAGCGAGGCCAGGTCGAGCCGCACCGGACGGCCGAGGAGCGGATCGATACCCTCGAAAGGAATCGCCGCCACGTGCCGGGCGTGGATCGCCGCCAGGGTGGCGAGATCCGGCCGGGCCTCGCCAGCGAAGCCGATACGGCGGAGGTAGCCGTCCAGGTCGAAAGTATCGTTCATAGCCGTTCCAGCCACTCTGCGGTCCTTTAAGCCGCCGCCGTCCCGATGACGGGGCGCCGAACATACTGGACCGTACACAAGCATAACCGGAAAACCGCCGCTGGGGTTTCATCGCCGGCCGGCGTTTTGATCTCCACTGATCTTGCTCTAGGGTCGCGCCCCTTGAGAGCCGGGGCAGCTTCCTAAGGACCTGATGGCCGCACACTATCTGGAATTCGAGCGCCCGATCGCCGAGCTCGAAGCCAAGATCGACGAGCTCTCCAAGCTCTCCGAAACCAGCGGCCACGGCGCCTTCGACGCCGAGATCGCCGCAATGCGCGCCCGGGTGGCCGAGGTCAGGGCCGACACCTACGCCCATCTCGACGCCTGGCAGAAGACCCAGATCGCCCGCCATCCGGGCCGGCCGCATTTCGTCGATTATCTGGCCGGCCTGATCGAGGAGTTTGTCGAGCTGCGCGGCGACCGGGCGTTCGCCGACGACCAGGCCATACTCGGCGGCCTGGGCCGCTTTCGCGGCGCCCCGGTGGTGGTCATCGGCCAGGAGAAGGGTCACGACACCACCACCCGCATCAAGCACAACTTCGGGGCGGCGCGCCCGGAGGGCTACCGCAAGGCCATCCGGCTGATGGACCTGGCCGAGCGCTTCAACCTGCCGGTGCTGTCGTTCGTCGACACCGGCGGGGCCTATCCCGGCATCGGCAGCGAGGAGCGCGGCGTCGCCGAGGCCATCGCCCGCGGCACCGAGCGCTGCCTGACCCTGGGGGTGCCGATGATCGCCACCATCACCGGCGAGGGCATGAGCGGCGGGGCCATCGGCATCGCCGCCGCCAACCGGGTGATCATCCTCGAGCACTCGATCTACGCCGTGATCTCGCCCGAGGGCTGCGCCTCGATCCTGCTGCGCGACCGAGCCATGGCCGATGGCGCCGCCAAGGCCATGAAGATCACCGCCCAGGACCTGCTGGCCCTGAAGATCGTCGACCGCATCGTCACTGAGCCGGTCGGCGGGGCCCACTCCGATCCGGGCCTGGCCATCAGCCGGGTAGGCGACGCCGTGGCCGCCGAGCTGGCGGCGCTGTCGGGGCTCTCGCCCGACGCCCTGCGTGAACAGCGCGCCGAGCGCTCCTACGCCATCGGCCGTGGATAGTGGGGAGCGGGCGGTTTGCTCGCCTTACGCGCTCATCGTCGGCCGCCGGCCATGACAGACGACTCCGGGCGGGCGCGCAGGCGGCCCATCGCCCAGACGCCGAAGAACGGGCCAAGCGCCAGCGGCGCAAACGCGAAACGCCAGCCGACGGCGCCAGCCAAGACCGGCAACAGATGGATCGTGACCAAGGTCAGGGTGAAACCGGCGCAAGTCTGGACGGTGAGCATGGTGCCGATGAGTTCGGGAGGCGAGAGCTCGGTGACGCTGGCCGAGAACTGGGCGGAATCGGCGACGATGGTCACCCCCCAGACCAGGCAAAGCGCGGTCAGGGCGAGCGGAGGCGCGCCGAACAGGAGGCCGACCGCGATCGCGCACGTTCCGCTGACCGCCATGGCCCCCATGGTCAGAGCGGTGCGTCCAATCCGGTCGGCCAGGAACCCTCCCGCAAGACAGCCGGCGAGCCCTCCCAGCCCCATCACCACGAAAGTCCCGAGCCTCGAGAGGAGGACCGGGTCGTAGCCACCGGAATTGATGGCGAAGCTCGCGGCCAGGAAGGCCCCGATCCAGGTCCACATGGCGTAAAGCTCCCACATGTGGCCGAGGTAGCCGAGGTTGGCCCAGCGCAGCGCCGGCGTGCGCACGGCCATGGCCAGGTAGTGCGATTTGAACGCCCGGGGCGCGACCTGCCGGGGCCCGAGTTGGACAAGGTTGATGGCGGCGGCCGCAAACAGTGCGGTCGCTGAGGTT
>DASXMK010000177.1:0-2269 GCA_036495705.1 Caulobacteraceae bacterium
GTTGCCGCCCGACGCGGTGGTGTTCACCGTATAGGTGCGCTCCAGCGCGAAGCGGGTGAGATAGTTCGGTCCGCCCGCCTTGGGCCCGGTGCCCGACAGCGCCTCGCCGCCGAACGGCTGCACGCCGACCACCGCGCCGATCATCGAGCGGTTGACATAGAGATTGCCCACGCGTGCGCGGGCCCGCACCGCCTCGGCCGCCGAACCGATGCGGGTGTGCACGCCCAGAGTCAGGCCGTAGCCGGAGGCCATGACCTTCTCGAGCGTGGCGTTCATCTCGCCCGGGGCGAAGGTGACCACATGCAGGATCGGGCCGAACACTTCGCGGTCGAGCTCGGCGACACCGTTGAGCCGGATCAGGGTCGGGGCGACGAAAGTTCCGCGATTCATGGCGGCCGGGATGGTCAGCTGGTGGATCACCTGGCCGCGCAGGCGGTCGACGTAGGCGTCGATGCGGCCCTTGGCCTCGGCGTCGATCACCGGGCCGACATCGGTGGCCGGGTCGGCCGGATCGCCGATGACGAGCTCGTCCATCGCCCCCTGGAGCATCGTCAGGATGTCCGGGGCGACATCCGCATGCAGACACAACAGGCGCAGGGCCGAGCAGCGCTGGCCGGCGGAGAGGAAGGCCGAAGTGATCACGTCGGCGGTCACCTGCTCAGGCAGGGCGGTGGAATCGACCAGCATGGCGTTGAGGCCGCCGGTCTCGGCGATCAAGGGGACGAGTGGGCGGGACTCGTCCTCCAGCAGGGTGTGGGCGATGCGCCGGGCGCTGGCCGTCGAACCGGTGAAGGCGACGCCGGCCACCTTGGGGTTGGCGATGAGGGCCGATCCGACTTCCGCGCCGCCGGGGACCAGCTGCAGCGCCTCCCCCGGAACTCCGGCCTCGAAGGCCAGGCGCACGGCGCGGGCGGCGATGAGGGGGGTCTGGGGCGCGGGCTTGGCGACCACCGTGTTTCCGGCGGCCAGCGCGGCGGCCACCTGGCCCATAAAAATGGCCAAGGGGAAATTCCACGGACTGACGCAGGCGAAGACGCCGCGGCCGGCCAGGGAAAGCTCGTTCACTTCGCCGGTGGGTCCGGGCAGACGCACCGGCGCGCCATGGCGGCGGGCTTCGCCGGCGTAGTAGCGGCAGAAGTCGGTGGCTTCGCGCACTTCACCCAGCGCGTCGGCCAGGGTCTTGCCGGCTTCGCGGCTGGCCAGCGCCATCAGCGGGGCGCGATCGCGCTCCAGAAGGTCGGCGAGGCGTTCGAGGATGGCGGCGCGCGCCTCGGCCCCTCGGGCGTTCCAGGCGCCCTGGGCGGCGGCGGCCACGTCGACGGCGTGGGCGACGTCGGCGGCGCTGGCCTCGGCCACCCTCCCCGCCACGCGCTCGTGGTCGGCCGGATCGGCGACCGCGTTTGGCTCGCCATGCACGTCGCGACCACCGATGAGCGGGCTCGCCTGGGCCGGCGCCGCCCACGCGGACGACATGGCGCTCAGCAGGCTCGAGACGGTCCCGGAGTCGGAGAGATCCAGCCCGGCCGAGTTGCGCCGCAGTGGACCATAGAGATCCGGCGGGCGTGGAATCGCCGGATGGGGGCTGAAGCCGTGGGCCTCGGCCTCCTCGACCGGATCGGCGAGCAGTTCGTCGTCGCTGACGTCCGCCGCCCCGACCTGGTGCACGAAGCTGGTGTTGGCCCCGTTCTCCAGCAGGCGGCGGACAAGATAGGCCAGCAGGTCGCGATAGCCGCCCACCGGCGCATAGACCCGCACGGCCACGCCGCGCTCGGCCATCAGGCCTTCGTAGAGTCCCTCGCCCATGCCGTGCAGGCGCTGGAATTCGAAATCGCGGGCCCCCCCGGCCCACTCCAGCACCGTGGCCACGGTCAGGGCATTGTGGGTGGCGAAAGCCGGGAACAGACGGCGATGGCCCAGCAAGGCGCGGGCGCAGGCCATGTAGCTGACGTCGGTGGCGCTCTTGCGGGTGAACACCGGGTAGTCGGAAAGGCCCCGCTCCTGGGAGCGTTTGATCTCGGTATCCCAATAGGCGCCCTTGACCAGGCGCACCATCAGCCGCCGCCCAGTGGCTTCGGCCAGGGCCTGCGCCCAATCGATCACCGCCGGGGCCCGCCGCTGATAGGCCTGCACGGCCATGCCCAGGCCGTCCCAACCGGCGAGTGAGGGGTCCCGAGCGGCGCCCTCGATGATCGACAACGACAGCTCCAGCCGCTCGGCCTCCTCGGCGTCCACGGTCAGGCCGACTCCGCCGGACTTGGCCAGCCTGGCG
>DASXMK010000178.1:0-4965 GCA_036495705.1 Caulobacteraceae bacterium
CCGCCAGAGACCGCCAGGATCGCGCCCACCACCAGGGTCACAAGGAGGATCCGCGACCAGGCGCGGGCCACGTCCCGCACGGGCGGCCTCGCCGCTCGCGGCCGGGGATCGGTCAAGGCTGGCGACTCCTGTGGCGAACGGCGCTGGCTGTATAGCGCCCGCCGCGCGAGGACGGCAATTTGGCTCGCGCGGCCGCCCGCCCACGATGGCCTTGCATCGCGCCTCTGTTGCGTCATGTTCCGGGCGCTCTGGCGTATTGCTTGGCTAGGATACAGAGGCCACCACAGCCCACCGATGGCCGACTTCGTTTTTCACGATCCCTCCGGGCGGCGCGCCAGGCGCGCGAACTTCGGCATCGGCATCGTCATTTCCCTCGCCGCCCTGATGGTGGCGGGTTTCTTCGCCACGCTCGCCTTCGCGCCGCGACTGCCCAGCCTCAGCCTCAAGGATCCCCAGGTGCTGCAGGGGCTGCACGTCGAGACCGCCCATCGGCTCAGGCGTCCGGCCGAATGGCGCCGGGTGCCACGCCCCGACAAGGTCGCCGCCGGCGGGCGCGCCCGGCCATTGTCGATTGGTTTCTATGTCAGTTGGGACGAGGATTCGCGGGCGTCGCTGCGCCGGCATGTCAATCAATTGGACGTGGTCTCGCCTCAATGGCTGCTCATCGATGGGTCCCTTGGCAAACTGGCGGTGACCGCCGATCCCCAGGCCGAAGCGATTATCGCCAGCGCCAAGAACCCGCCCTCGATCCTGCCCATGGTCCACAACGGCCACAACGGGGCCAGCGACGGGCCCCTCGCCAACCGGCTGCTGCTCAACCCGGCCGCTGGCCGGGCGCTGATCGCGAACCTCGTCGTCCTGGCCCAGCAGCGGGGTTTCGCCGGCTATGTGTTCGATTTCGAGAACATCTCGCCCGCCGCCGCGGCGCGTTACCCAACCCTCATCGCCGAGGCCAAGGCGGCGCTGAAACCCCTCGGCCGCGAGGTGTGGGTGGCGGCCCCGTTCGGCGACGACTCCTGGCCCCTGGCCCGGCTCGGCGCGGCGGCCGACAGCGTGGTGCTGATGGCCTACGACCAGCACTGGGCCGCCGGCCAGCCCGGCCCAACGGCCGGTCAGGAATGGTTCGAGCAGACCATGGCCCGGGACATGCGGTTGCTCGATCCCCGCCGCACTGTGGTCTCGCTCGGCGCCTATGGCTACGACTGGACCCTCGGGGACACGGCTGGGCCGCTGACCGCCGAATCGGTCGAGTTCTACGACGCCACCCAGAGGGCCCACGACGCCGGCGCCAGCGTCAGCATGGACGACAACGAGCTCAACCCGACCTTCGCCTACGTGGACGACGACAAGCGCAGGCACGTGGTCTGGTTCCTGGACGCGGCCACCGTCTTCAACGAAGTCAAAGTCACCGATCCATATCGGCCAAAGGGCTACGCCCTGTGGCGCATGGGGGCCGAGGACCCGGCCATCTGGCATTATTTCCGCCAGCCGTACGGCTCCGCCCGGCCGGCGGGGCTGGAACACATCGACCCCAGCCTCGGCGTCACCTTCGACGGCTCTGGCGAAATACTGCACGTCGAGAATTCGCCCACCGGCGGCCTGCGTTCGATCGAGATCGACCCCGACACCGGGCTGATCTCTGGCGAAGACTACAAGATCATGCCCACGCAGTACGTCATCGACCGCTACGGCTTCCACCCCGGATGGGTGGCGCTGACCTTCGACGACGGGCCGGACGGTCGCTGGACGCCCAAGATCCTCGACATCCTCGAGCGCAAGCACGCCACGGCGACCTTCTTCGTCATCGGCCAGAATATGCAGGCCAAGCCCGAGATCGTGCAGCGCGAAATGGCCGACGGGATGATGGTCGGCAACCACACCTGGACCCATCCCAACATCGCCGCCACGCCGCTGGCCCAGACCGACCTGGAGATCAACACCACCCAGCGGCTGTTTGCCGTGCTCACCGGCAAATCCATGCGCTTTTTCCGCCCGCCCTATTTCGGCGACGCCGAGCCATCCACGCCCGGGGAAATCGAGCCGCTGATCGTGGCCCAGAAGCTCGGCTACCTGATCGCCGGTCTGCGCGTGGACACTGACGATTGGAAGAAGCCGCCGCCGGAACTGATCATCCAGAAGACCATGGCCCGCCTGGCCGACACCGGGCCCACGGCTGGCCAGGTGGTGCTGTTGCACGACGCTGGCGGCGACCGCAGCCGCACCGTGGAAGCCTTGCCAGCGCTGATCGACGACATCCGCGCGCGCGGTCTGCGACTGGTGACCATGGATCAACTGGCCGGCATGAGCCGGGCCGACGCCATGCCGCCGACTTCGCGCAGCTCATGGGAACTGTTCCTCGACCGTCTGGGCTTCGGGTTCTTCCGCTACATCAACGTCGGCATGCAGGCCCTGTTCACCATCGCCATCGTGCTCGGCCTGGCGCGGCTGGTGTTCCTGGCCTCGCTGTCCCTGTGGCACCGGTTCCTTGAGCAAGGCCGCAGGCCGCCGACCCTCAACCGCGAGGGCGGTCCCCTGATCAGCGTGCTCATCCCGTGCTTCAACGAAGAGAAGGTGATCGTCGCCTCGGTCGAGCGCATCCTGGCCTCCGAGTGGACGCATCTGGAAGTGCTGGTCATCGACGACGGCTCCAGCGACGGCACGGCTGCTGTCGTCCGGGGAGCCTACAGCGGCGAGCCGCGCGTCACCCTGCTGACGTTCGAAAACGGCGGCAAAGCGCGGGCCCTGAACCGCGGGCTGGCTTTGTGCCGCGGCGAGATCGTCGTCGCCCTCGACGCCGACACTCTGTTCGCGCCGGAGACGCTGCCGCGGCTGGCGCGCTGGTTCGCCGACCCCAAGGTCGGCGCGGTGGCCGGCAACGCGTTGGTCGGCAACCGGCTCAATCTCATCACCCGCTGGCAGGGACTCGAATATGTCACGGCCCAGAACCTCGAGCGCCGCGCCCTGGCCGCGCTTGGGGCCGTGACGGTGGTGCCCGGCGCCGTGGGGGCCTGGCGGCGCGAAGCCCTGACCGCGCTCGGCGGCTATCCGGCCGACACCTTGGCCGAGGACCAGGACCTGACCTTGGCCTGCCAGATGGCCGGCTGGAAGGTGGAGTTCGACTCCTCCGCGCGCGCCTACACCGAAGCTCCGGACTCGGTGGGCGGGTTGCTCAACCAGCGCTTCCGCTGGTCGTTCGGCACCCTGCAATGCCTGTGGAAGCACCGCAGCGGCCTGTTCAGCGTCCGCCGGCCGATCCTGGGATTTGTCGCCCTGCCGCAGATCTGGCTGTTCCAGATCGTCCTGACGGTGGCCTCGCCGCTGGTTGACCTGGCCATCGTTTCGTCCCTCGTCTGGGCCTTTTATGGCCACTATTTCCATCCGGTGGAATGGTCACCGGACGACACCCTGCGCTCGCTGTTCTATTGGGCGGCGTTCATTTTCCTCGATCTGTCGGCGGCGGCGGTCGGCATGGCGCTGGAGCGGCGCGCCCCGTGGCGCGACCTTGTCTGGCTGCCGGTGCAGCGCTTCGGCTATCGCCAGCTTCTCTACTATGTAGTGGTCAAATCCGTAGTGACGGCGGTGCGCGGCTACCGGGTCGGCTGGGGCAAGCTCGAGCGCCGGGCGACGGCGGTGGTCGCCAAGGCCCGTTAATGCCCTCCGGCGCCGGCCTCGATCGGGCTCTTGGGCTTTGGCGCCAGCCACACGACCCCCGCTCCCAACAGGAACATCAGGGCGCTGATCAGGAAAATGTGGTTGGTGGACAGCATCACCGCCTGGGTCTGGACGAAGTTGTTCAAATCGCCCGTGGCTTGCTGGGCGTTGAGGCCCAGTTTCCCAAGGGTATTGAGGGCCCCGTTCGGGTTGTTCAGGGTCCCGGCAAGATCCGCATGATGCAAGGTGGCCGTGTTCTCCCACGCCGTGGTGGTGATCGAGACCGAGAACGAGCCGGCCGTGCTCCTGACGAAGTTCAGAAGGCCGGCGGCGGAAGCGGTCTCTGACGGATTGACCGAGTTCAGAGCCAGTCCCGTCAGCGGGATGAAGAAGAAGGGAACGGCGACGCCAAGCAGCAGGTGGGGCAGGGCGATGTTCCAATAGCCCACATCGGCGGTGAACCCCGTTCGCCAGAAGGAGACCATGGCCATGACGAGCACGCCGAAACAGACCAGGGCGCGCGAATCCACCCTTGTGACCAGCCGTCCGACCAGCGGCGAGAGCACCACGGCGAACAAGCCTTGCCAGGCGGTCACGCGCCCGGCCCAGGTGGCCGTGTAGCCAAGACTGGTCTGCAGCCACAGCGGGATCAGGACCACCGAGGCGAAGAATGTGCCGTATACTATGCACATGATCGCGGTGCTGGCGGCGAATCCTCGATGCCGGAAGACGCGCAGATCGACGATCGGATGTTCGTCGGTCAACTCCCAGTTGATGAAGGCCAGGAAAGTCAGGCCGGCGAGAATGGCCAAGGCGATGATGAAGCGGGAATCGAACCAGTCGAGGTCCTTGCCTTTGTCGAGCATGATCTGCAGCGCGCCGACCCAGATGATCAGGAGAATGAGGCCGAACAGGTCGATGGGACGGCGTTGTGTCGCCGTCTCGCGGCTCCTCAGCATGCGCCAGGCGAAGAACGCGCACATCAGCGCCGGGGCGACGTTGATGTAGAACACCCACGGCCAGCCGGGGCCGTCGACCAGGGCGCCGCCCAGGAGCGGCCCGGCGATCGGGCCAACGACCGTGGTCATGCCCCACAGCGCCAGCGCCATGCCTTGCAGCCTGGCCGGAAAAATGCGGCGCATCAGGGTCTGCGAGAGCGGCATCATCGGCCCGCCGGACAGTCCCTGCAGGACCCTGAAGAACACCAGGACGCCAAGGGACGGAGCCAGGCCGCACAGCGCCGAGCAGAGGCCGAAGCTCACCATCGCGACGCAAAACACGCGCACGCCGCCGAACCGCTGAGCGAGCCAGCCC
>DASXMK010000179.1:0-2406 GCA_036495705.1 Caulobacteraceae bacterium
GCTCGGCAGATCCACACCGGCGAAGCCGAGGCCCGCGGCATCTATGGCGAAGCCTCGCGCGAAGAGGTCAAGGCCCTGGTCGACGACGGCGTGCCCGTCGCGCCCCTGCCGCCGGCCGCGCCCAAGAAGTCCGAGGTCAATTAGGCGGGCTGTTCCGTTCGGTCCCGGCCAGGAAGCAGACGTTCCGAAGGTCTGAGACGGATGGATTGCGGACGTTAGCGGCCCGGACTTTGCCCGATGCGTGGTTCTGTCCCCGCCAGCAGCCGCTCGATGTTGGCGCGGTGGCGGGCGAGGACGTAGACACCGCCTGCGACGACCAATAGCCGATAGGGCAACGGCTGCTCCAGGCTGCAGGTGAGGACGATCGCCATCAACGCCGCAAATATCGAACCAAGGGAGACAATCCGAAAAATAGCCATCACGACGCCAAAGGCCGACAACGCGCCTAAGGCGACCGGCCAAGACATCGCCAGCACCACGCCGAGACCCGTCGCCACGGACTTGCCGCCTGAGAACTTTAGCCAGATCGAACGGCTATGGCCCAACAACGCAGCAAGCCCGGCCAAGCCGACAGCCCAGGGCGTCCAGGTTTGTTGATCGAGCGCTGGTGGTGTTGGCGCGACGAATGCGAGGGCAAACAGCTGAGAACAGAGCCAGCGAGTGAAGATGATCGCGGCCACACCTTTGAGGATATCTACAAGGAGCACGACCAGCGCAGGCCACTTGCCTAGAACGCGCAACGCGTTTGTGGCCCCGACGGATCTGGAGCCGTGCTCTCGGATATCGAGGCAGTAGAGCAGTCTCCCCGCCAGATATGCCGTGGGTGTAGAGCCGAGGAGGTAAGCGACAGCCAATCCGGCCAGGTTCGCGATCCAGAAGGCCATAGAGAGTCACCTCAACGGGCGCTCAAGCTACCATCCCGGATCCCGCCGACAAGCTGACCATCTCAGCGTCCGTCACGGGTCGTTGGCGGACCTTCGCCAACCGCCGGGAACCGGATCAGTCGACCCCTATTCCGGCCGCTGCGCGATCATCATGTAGTTGATGGCGCTGTCCGCCGTCCGCCGCCAAGTCCCGCGGAGCGGATCAAGCGCCAGACCGAACGGTCCCTCAACCGTCAGGCCGGCGGTGGAGAGCATCTGGCCCAGTTCCCCCGGGGTCAGGAACTTGCGCCAGTCGTGGGCGCCGACGGGGACCCAGCGCAGCACATATTCGGCCGCGATCTTGCCCAGGGCCAACGAGCGCAGGGTGCGGTTGAGGGTGGCGACAATAATCAGGCCCCGCGGCGCCAGGAGGCGGACGCAATCGGCGACAAAGGCGCGCGGATCGGTGACGTGCTCGATGATCTCCAAGGCCAGAACCACGTCGAACGGAGCTTCGCCAACCAGAGCCTCGGCGGTCGTCTCGCGATAATCGATGTCGAGCCCCAAGCCCTCGGCGTGCGCCCGGGCGACGGCCACGCTCTCGTCCGCCGCGTCGATCGCCGTCACCTGGAAGCCCAGCCGTGTCATCGGTTCGGCCACGAGGCCGCCGCCGCAGCCGATGTCCAGGAGCCTCAGGCCGGAAAACGGCGCCCGCACGCCGCCCTCCACGCCGAAGTGCGCCACGCACCGCTCGCGGACAAAGGCCAGGCGCGCGGGATTGAGCCGGTGCAGAGGCGCGAATTTTCCGTCCGGGTCCCACCATTGGTCGGCGACGGCGGCGAAGCGGGCGACATTGGCCGGATCCAGGCTGGCGCTCATGCTACCTTACTAGCTATTCCGGGCGTTCTTGTCCCGGCGGGGCGTCGCGAGCCTTTCCCGCTCGCGTGAAACAAGCCGGGCGGGCAAGAAAGGCTCGAACTCGATATGTTGACGCGCTTCCATTTCGCCAAAGCGATTCCACTTTGGCGGGAAGCGCTCTAGAACCCGCCGTTCGCGCGCGGAGGGTGGCGAGGCGTGTCTCGTCTGGTGATGAAATTCGGCGGCACTTCGGTGGCCGATCTGGAGCGCATCCGCCGCGTCGCCGGAGTCGTGGCCGCCGAGGCCAGGGCCGGGCGCAAGGTGGCGGTGATCGTCTCGGCCATGGCCGGCAAGACCAACGAACTGGTGGCCTGGACCGATGGGGCCGGCACGGCCGATCCCGGCGTGGCCGGCGAGGACGACGAATATGACGCCGTGGTGGCCTCAGGCGAGCAGGTCACCGCCGGTCTCCTGGCCATGACCCTGCGCAATCTGGGGATACCGGCGCGCTCGTGGCTCGGCTGGCAGGTGCCGATCATCACCGACGATTCCCATGGCCGGGCCCGGATCGAGGAGATACCGGCCGACAAGGTCGGCGCGGCGCTGGACGCCGGCGAGGTGGCGGTCATCGCCGGGTTCCAGGGCGTCACACGATCCGGGCGCCTCTCGACCCTTGGGCGCGGCG
>DASXMK010000180.1:0-2339 GCA_036495705.1 Caulobacteraceae bacterium
GGCGTTCTCTCCCCCATTTGAGGGGGAGGGCGATAGCCGGGAGGGGGGCTGCCGACCCTCACTTCGCTACCCCATGGTCGGGATGACGAAATGGCCGTCGGCGTCCATGCCTTCAGGCCAGCGGGCGGTGACGGTCTTGACCTTGGTGTAGAACTTCACCCCTTCCATGCCGTGCTGGTTGGTGTCGCCAAAGGCGCTGCGCTTCCAGCCGCCAAAGGTGTGGTAGGCCACCGGCACCGGGATCGGCACGTTGATCCCGACCATGCCGACATTGACCCGGGCGGCGAAGTCGCGCGCCGCCCGGCCGTTGCGGGTGTAGACGGCGACGCCGTTGCCGTAAGCGTGCTCAGAAGGCAGGGCCAGGGCCTCCTCGAAGCTTTCGGCGCGGACGATCTGCAGCACTGGCCCGAAGATCTCCTCCTGATAGGTGCGCATGGCCGGCTTGACGTGGTCGAACAGCGACGGCCCGACGAAGAAGCCGTCTTCATAGCCCTGCAGCTTGAAGCCGCGGCCATCGACCACCAGCTCGGCCCCTTCGTCGACGCCCAGCTGGATGTAGTCCTCGACCCGTTTCTTGTGCGCCGCCGTCACCACCGGCCCATACTGAGCGGCCGGATCGGTGGAGACGCCCACTATCAGGCCGTCGATTTCCGCGAGAACCTTTTCTCTGAGGGCCTCGGCCGTCTTCTCGCCCACCGGCACCACCACCGGCAGGGCCATGCACCGCTCCCCGGCTGAGCCGTAAGCGGCGCCGATGATGTCCTTGACCGCGCCATCGAGGTCGGCGTCGGGCAGGATCACGCCGTGGTTCTTGGCCCCGCCCATGGCCTGGACGCGTTTCCCGTGCGCCGTGCCCGTGGCGTAGACATATTGCGCGATGTCCGAGGAGCCGACGAAGCTCACCGCGCGGATCAGCGGATGGGTCAGGATGGCGTCGACAGCGGCTTTGTCGCCATTGACCACACTGAGCACCCCGGCCGGTCCGCCCGCTTCCAGGAACAGCTCGGCCAGGCGCATGGGCACGCCCGGGTCCTTTTCCGAGGGCTTGAGGATGAAGGCGTTGCCGACGGCGATGGCGATGCCGAACATCCACATCGGGATCATGGCCGGGAAGTTGAACGGGGTGATCCCGGCGACCACGCCAAGCGGCTGGCGCATGGAATAGACATCGATGCCCGGCCCGGCGCCCTCGGTGTATTCGCCCTTGAGCACGTGCGGCGCCCCGCAGGCGAACTCGATCACCTCCAGGCCGCGCTGAACATCGCCCCGGGAATCGGCGATGACCTTGCCGTGCTCGCTGGACAGCAGCTCGGCCAGTTCGTCCATGCGCGCCTCGACCAGGCGCTTGAACTCAAACATCACCCTCGCCCGGCGCTGGGGATTGACGCCCGCCCAGGCGCTCTGGGCCTTGGCCGCGGCCTGGACCGCGGCATCGAGCTCGGCGGCGCTGGCCAGGGCCACCCGGGCCTGGACCTCGCCGGTGTTGGGATTGAAGATATCGCCAAACCGGCCGCTGGTCCCGGCGACGGTCTGGCCGTTGATGAAGTGATCAATCTGACGCATGGCCTCTCTAAATCTCTTTCCCGCCGCCCGACGGCATCCCTCTAGGCCGCCGAAGGCCGAAGCGGAAGGCGCCCGGCCTAGGCGGGACCGGCCCCGGCGCCTATAGTCGCCGTTTTAGCGGAGCTGGTCATGAGCCAGGCCAAAGCCGTCGCCATCATCATGGGCAGCCGCTCGGACTGGCCGACCATGAAAGGCGCGGCCGACAGCCTCGAAGCGCTCGGCGTCGCCTACGAAGTCAAGATCGTCTCGGCTCACCGCACGCCGGAGCGGCTGTACAGTTTCGCCCGCGGGGCCAAGGCCGCCGGCTTCAAGGTGGTTATCGCCGGGGCCGGCGGCGCGGCGCATCTGCCGGGCATGACCGCCTCGCTGACCGACTTGCCGGTGCTGGGCGTGCCGATCCAGTCGAAGGCCCTTAATGGCCTCGATTCCCTGCTCTCGATCGTGCAGATGCCGGCGGGGGTGCCGGTCGGGGCCCTGGCGGTGGGCGAGGCCGGGGCGCGCAACGCCGGGCTGCTGGCGGCCAAGATCCTGGCCCTGGCCGATCCAGCCCTGGCCGAGCGGCTGACCGCGGCCCGCGCGGATCTGGCCCAGTCGGTCCCCGACGGGGTGGACGAGAGCGTTTGAGGTGACCGCTTACCCGTTAGCGCCCGGCTCCATGATCGGTGTCCTGGGCGGCGGACAGCTGGGCCGCATGCTGGCCCTGGCCGCCGCGCGCCTGGGCTTCGACACCGTGGTCCTGACCCCCGAGCGCAACGCGCCGGCCAGCCGGGTGGCGG
>DASXMK010000181.1:0-1838 GCA_036495705.1 Caulobacteraceae bacterium
GGCGCAGAGGCTCCCTGGCCTGCTTCCGCCATTGACGGCGAGCGAACTCCTTGAGACGTCGATGATCCACTCGATCGCCGGTCTGATCGCCAAAGGCGCGCTCACGCGGGAAAGGCCATTTCGAGCGCCTCATCATTCCGCCAGCATGGCGGCCCTCACCGGCGGTGGCCTGAAGGTCAAGCCAGGAGAGGTGTCCCTGGCGCACAATGGCGTCCTGTTCCTGGATGAACTACCGGAGTTCGGCGGCCAGGCGCTCGATTCACTGCGCCAGCCTCTGGAGAGCGGCGAGGTTGTCGTGGCCCGGGCCAACGCCCACGTCCGTTATCCCGCCCGCGTCCAGATGGTGGCGGCGATGAACCCCTGTCGCTGCGGTCACGGAGGCCTGGGCCGGGGCGCCTGCGGCAAGGCCCCGCGCTGCCAACAGTCCTACCAGGGCCGGGTCTCCGGTCCGCTGCTCGACCGGATCGACCTGATGGTGGAGGTGCCGGCGGTGGCCGCCGCCGATCTCGATCTGCCTCCGCCCAGCGAGGGATCAGCCGAGGTCGCCGCCAGGGTGGCCGAAGCGCGAAATTTGGCGGCGCGGCGGGCGCAAGACGCCGGCGACGGCGCGGTGGCGCTCAATGCCCAGGCTGACGGCGCGTGGCTCGAGACGATCACCGCGCTGGATCCTTCCGCGCGCGGCTTGCTGGTCAAGGCGGCGGAGGCCAATGCGATTTCCGCCCGTGGCTGGACTCGCACCTTGCGGCTGTCGCGCACCATCGCCGATCTCGACGGCTCGCAAGACGTCCGCCGCGTGCACGTGGCGGAGGCATTGATCTATCGGCGAACTCTGCCCGGCGCAGTTGAGGACCTGCCGGCCCGCGCCGCCCGCTTCGATTGGCGCGGGACCATCGGGGTCAAGGCCTGAGCCTTGGCTTTACGCGCCACGCCGACTTGTTTTCCGAAGTATCGGCTCAGGCGATGAGGCGCCTGGACACCGGCGTCGACCAGCGACCCGGCGCAGACGCCGGGCCGCCAACAATCCGATCTTCGACTAATGCGCGAGGATGACGTCCCAGACGTAGCCGACCGTCGACAGGCTCGTGCCGTGCAACGTGTTGTAGGCGGCGGTAAGCGCGGTGACGTTGACGCCGTACAGATCCACGCCCCAGCTGTTGTCGTCCAGGCTGATCACCGTATCGACGACGGTGTTGTGGTTGGCGGACTGGTGCGACGACGCGGTCACCTGGAAGAACTGGTCGAACTGAGCTTCGGTCAGGTTCGCATCGCCGTTGAGGTTGAGGTGGTCGGAGCCGGGCGCGAAGCCAAGCAGCACCTTCTGACCGGCGTAGTCTGACGTCAGCGTGGACGCTGTGCTCCCGCTCGCCATGATGTTGAATGTGTAGTTCACATCCGGGTCGTGAGGACCGCTCACGCCGGTTTCGATCGTCGTCGGGTCGCTGTAAGTCGTGCCGACGGGCAACGAGGCCTGCCACGCGGCGTATTGCGCGTTCCATGCGTGGAAGTTGGCGGGGGATTGGTAATCTGCGTCGCCGTCGCCCCCAGGGGCGGCGTCGGAACTAAGCGCGCCGATGACAAAGCCGCTGGTCAGGAAGTTGGAACTGGCGCCCGCCGCGTTGAAAGCGAAGTCGAAGGTCAGCGTGTCGCCGGCGTTTCCAGAGCCGTTCGTGTCATAACTACCGGTCAAAACGTCTCCGGAGAAGACTTTCGTGCTCTGGTGATTCAGGAAGCCGAACAGAAAATATTCCGTCCCAAGCAGGTCCAAGCTGACGTATAAATTCGTGTCGGTGGTGGTGGTGCCGCCGTGGTTCGCGCCGCCAAGAACGTCCACATTGCTA
>DASXMK010000182.1:0-4344 GCA_036495705.1 Caulobacteraceae bacterium
CGTTCGAAACCCTCTCGCGCCTCGCCCCAGTCGATCATCGCCGTTTCCCCGGCCGGCGTCCGCCCTACTCCGCCGGGGCGGCGATCTCGGCCAGGACCTCGGCCTCGACCTTGGGATTGGCCTGGCCGTCGGCGGTGGCCATCAGTTGCTTGGGCACCAGCAGGATCACCGGCACGATCAGGGCATAGACGACGGTGGTGGCGATCACACAATAGACGAAACCGCGGGTCGGGCTGGCGTCGTACATCTGCACGCCCAGCCAGTCGCCGCCGCGGTAAGACAGCAGATTGCCGGCGGCGATGAACATCATCATCGTTCCCTGCAGGCCGGGCGGACAGGCGCGCATGGCCAGGTCGTAGATGGCCGCCGCCGCCACGCCGCCCAGCATGCCGATGGGCAAAGCCAGCCACAGCGCCGCGACGCCCGAATGGATGAAGGCCAGCGGGACCATCTGTGGCACGGTGATGATCAGGCCCCACCACAACAGCTTCTCCAGTGACACGCGCTTGCACAGCCAGCCGTAAAGAAAAAAGATCGGCAGGAACGAGGCGGCGAAGATCGCCTGATACAGTCCATAAATCTCGTCGGGCGCATGCAGGGTGTTGGACAAATAATACTGCAGCGGCGTGTATGAGCCCGGAGAAAACTGGAACATGAAGATCATCAACAAGGCTGGGTAGACGGCCTTGTGTTTCACCAACCGCTTCACATCGCCCCACAGGCCGGCGCCCTTGGCCTGCGGCGCCTCATAGGCGTGGTTGAACACCGCCGGAGGCTTCCACAGGCCCAGCAGACCGACCCCGAGCGTCATGACGCCAACCAGGATGAACGTCTGGCTGGGCCTCAGGTGGTCGGCGAGATAGCCGGAGGCGGCGGCCCCGGCGATGGCCGGCAGGCTGCTGATGATGTTCCACAAGACACTCAGGCGGCCGGCCATCAGCTTTTCCTGGCCGACCAGGGCCAGCAGTCCCCAGTAGGCGGCGTTGACGAACCGCGAACTGACCATCACCAGCAGCATGCCGGCGACCAGTCCAACGTACGAAAGCTTCGAAATCGCCAGCACGAAGAAGATCATGGCGGTGACCGGCGCGAAGATCATCAGGAAGCCGCGGTCGCGCCGTCCCAATGGATTCCACAAGTCTCGAATCAGGCCAAAGATGAACGCGAAGTAGATCGGGATCGCCGTCAGCAAGCGAAATGTCGAGACCTGTATGGCGCCGGCGTGTAGCTGGTTTTTCAGCATGTACGTGGTTGAGATGTCGACCAGGTAGTCGGTCGGAGAGACCAGAGCGGCGAGCAAGGTCAGTGACGCGAAGTAAAAATAGACTTGCCGCGCGCCGGCATCGCGCGCGCCCGTAGCTCCGGCCATATGCGTCTCCCTGCGGCGCAGGCTCAGTGGCGCGCCTTCCGATGGTATCCAACATGACGCAGCATGAATTTCAGGTGAAGCGCCAAGCGCTCGCCCCCGCTGGCCCTTGGCCGCATCAGGGCTTAAATCGCCGCCATGCGCCAGACATTTGATGAAACCACCGATCCGTCCTTCGGGCCGCGCCACGCGCCGCTGATCCGCCGGGCCATGGCCGAGCAAGGCCTGGACGGCTTCCTGGTGCCGCACGAGGACGAGCACCAGAACGAATATCTGCCGGCGGCCAATGACCGCCTGGCCTAGGCCACGGGCTTCACCGGCTCGGCCGGGGCGGCGGTGATCCTTAAGGAGAAGGCGGCCATCTTCGTGGACGGACGCTACACCCTGCAGGTGCGCGACCAGGTCGACCAGGGCCTGTTCGAAATCCGCGACCTCGTCGACGGCGGCGTCCCGGCCTATCTCAGCGAAGCCGCCCGGCCCGGCTGGACCATCGGCTATGACGCCCGCCTGCACAGCCCTGATGCGCTGGAGCGGCTCAGATCCGCGGCCGAGAAGGCCGGCGCCCGGTTGGCCCCGGTGGAAGTCAACCCGCTGGACAAGGCCTGGGGCGAGGCGCGGCCCTCGCAGCCGGCCGCTCCAGTGGTTCCTCATCCGCTCGAATATTCCGGCGAAGACTCCGCATCCAAGCGCGCGCGCATCGGCAAGGCCCTGGCCGACCAGGCGGCGGCGGCGGCGGTGATCACGTCTCCGGCCTCAATCGCCTGGCTGTTCAATGTCCGCGGCGGCGATGTCAGCCGCTCGCCCCTGCCGCTCGCCCAGGCGATTCTGGGCGCCGACGGCGCGGCGCGGCTGTTCCTCGAGCCGGCTAAGGTGACGGCCGACCTGCCGGCGTTTCTGGGCAACGGCGTGCGGCTCGAGCGGCCGGAGGATCTGGGTCCGGCCCTGGCCGAACTGGCCGGCCGACGGGTGCTGGTCGATCCGGCCGCCTCCTCGGCCTGGTACTTCCAGTCGCTGAAGGCCGCCGGGGCCGAGACGATCCCCGCTCCCGATCCCTGCGCCCTGCCCCGCGCGCGCAAGAACGCGGTCGAGATCGAGGGGGCCCGCAAGGCGCACCGGCGCGACGGCGCGGCGCTGACCCGCTTCCTGCACTGGCTCGGGACCGACGCCCAGGAAAGCCTGCCTGACGAGGTCGAGATCGTGGCCAAGCTGGAAGGGTTCCGGGAAGCCACCGGGGCCTTGCGGGATCTTTCCTTCGACACCATCGCCGGGGCCGCGTCCAACGGCGCCATCGTGCACTACCGGCCGACGCGACGTCTGAACCGCAGGAGCGAGGCCGGCTCGCTCCTGCTGGTGGATTCGGGGGCCCAGTACCTGGACGGCACCACCGATGTCACGCGCACCGTAGCCATGGGCGAACCGTCTGAGGAGATGAAGGCGCGCTTCACCCTGGTGCTCAAAGGCCATCTCGCCCTGGCCCGGGTGCGGTTCCCCGCTGGGACCACCGGTTCGGCGCTCGACGCCTTGGCGCGCGCGGCGCTGTGGGCTCACGGCCTGGATTATGACCACGGCACCGGTCACGGCGTCGGCTCGTACCTTGGCGTGCACGAAGGGCCGCAGCGGATCGCCAAGCAGCCTAACGCCGTGCCGTTGGAAGCGGGAATGATCGTCTCCAACGAACCCGGCTACTACAAGGAAGGCGCCTACGGCATCCGCATCGAGACCCTGCAGGTGGTGACGCCGGCGGCGCCGATCGCCGGCGGAGAGCGGCCGATGCTGGGTTTCGAAACCCTGACCCTGGCGCCGATCGACCGCCGCCTGGTGGCCCGCGAGCTTCTATCGGGCGAGGAGCGCAGCCAGCTCGACGCCTATCACGCCCGGGTGCTGGCCAAGATCGGACCGCTGGTCGAGCCTGAAGTGCGGACGTGGCTGGAGTGGGCCTGCGCGCCGCTCTGACGGGACGGCGGGTCGGTATCGACCGGATTGGCCGCGGCGGGATCGGGCGGCGTCTCACGGCCCGGCCGGGCGCCGCGACGGTGGCCAGGATCGCTGGCCAGCAGCCAGAGCACGGCGGTGATGGCGATCGCGTCCACGCCCCAAACCAGGGCGAGCAAAGCCTCGTTCACCATTTCCGGTCTGCCGGGATGCGCACCGCATAAGGCCCATGCGGGTAACGGCGGGCGCGCACCGGCTCGCGCAGCCCGATCATGAAACGGCTCAGGATGCGGCCGGACGACCACTGGGCGTCCCGCGCCATGGCCACCAAGCCTTGAACCAGGAAGTTCAACATTCCAATCCCCGTATCGCCGGGCCTGCCGAAGGGCGCCCGGAACACGGAGAGCACACACCGTCCGCGGGTCGGCCGACAGGACGCCGAGCCGATGAATCACCGATGGAAACCTGATGATTGCCTTAAGCGGCTGGGGTGCGTGGGCGGCGTCGCCGGGGCTTGCCAGGGTCGCGGATGTCCTCCCAGACCATCATCACGACCACGATCAGGATCATGGCCGCGTCAAGGGTCGCGATCATCCACGCGATCGGCTGCACCAGACCCTCCGCCCCAAAAGGGAAATGGAAGGATGCGCCGCGAGGCTTTTCAATTCCCTTAATCGCCGTCGTCGCTGGAAAGAGCGATGAGCCTGGGATCGTCAAGGACCAGAAACCCGGAATCGAACACGACTTTCGAAGACCGGCCGAAAAGCGTCGGTGCGCCGCCGGGGCAGGTCCCGGCGGCGGGTGGGTCTGGATCGGGGACCACCGTCGCTGCGAAGCGACCACCTAGCTCCCGATCGCAGGCGTGAACCTTGGCCGGAGCGGCATCCGGCTTTCGATCGGGACGGACGCCCGCTGGGGGGAACGCGCCGTATTCGCGTCCTTGGCGAGCGCCGTGACGATGGCGAGAGGAACTTCGGCGTCGTGAAAACACGGCTTGGCGACCCTCGTCGGGCCGGCTCCGCGCTATGCGGCGCTGGCTTGATGGC
>DASXMK010000183.1:0-3900 GCA_036495705.1 Caulobacteraceae bacterium
ACGACAGCACCGGCAATAACGACAAGTCCAGCTGCGGAGACTTCGCTTACTCGCAGGCCACATCGATCGCGGACCCCTATGCTTCGCTGGCGTCTAACCTGACGAAAGCACCGTACGCCAACACTTGCGGCGGCAGCTATCCCGGCGTGAGTTCATCGGCGATCAGCACCAGTTTGGGCTCGACGTCCGCCTACTCGGTAATTCAGGTCTGCGGCAACCTCACACTTTCCGCCGACTTCGCCATCACTGGTGACGAAGTCCTGGTTATTAATAATGGCTATCTCGATTTGGCGGGCCACAACTTCACCACGTCGGGGACGGGCGCGGGCGTGACGGTGATCTTCACTTCGCCGAATTACGCGTCGTTGCCGACCTCCGTCGTTAACGGCTCGGTCGGCTATATCCAGGACTCAGCGGGCGGCGGTTCGCTCAATATCTCTTCGAATCCACCCGGATCCGGCACCTTCCAGGGGGTCACGGTTTATCAGGATCCCACGCCATGGACCAATAAGGGGTCAGTACAGACCTACAACTCGACCTGGGACGGCAACAGTTCGAAGTTGGGGTGGGACCTTAGCGGCGCCTATTATTTACCCAACGCCAATCTGACCCTGAACGGGGCGACGGACAAGGCGAGCGACGGCTACAACTGCTTCGACATGGTGCTCAATTCGATCGACAGCAACGGCGGCAATAACTTCAGCATGTTCGCTAATCCGCTGTCGCAGTGTGGGCAGCAGGGTACGATCACTCCCCACATCTATGGCTTCAGATTCGCCCTGGTCGCATGAGTGTGTTCAGGCACAAGCGCGGGCGCGGGCCCGGGGATTTCGCACGCGGCCAGAGCGGCGCCGCCGCCGTCGAGTTGGTCCTGGTTCTCGGCCTGCTGACCATACCCCTGCTTAATGTCGTCGATCTGGCCTTCTACGCTTTCACCTGGATGCAGACCCAGAACGCCGCCCAGATGGCGGGCCAGGCGGCTTTTTCGGATTGCAACAACCAAAACGACCTGCCCGCGGCTACGCGGTGTTTCGGCACGCAGTCGGCCAACAACTTGACGCTGTATGACGTGGTCAATCAGGGCATCGACGAATCGGCCCTCGGCAATACCGTCACCCTGACCAACGCCCAGGTCGTGGACGGCTATTTTTGTTCGACGGCGGGCAATGTCCTCACCCAGGTGGGCACGCTCGGCTTCGCCTACAACGATACCGGCTTGGCGGGGGCCTCGCCGAGCAACTCCGACGTGATGCCGATACCCACCAACACATGCGGCGCGGGTTACCAGGACGGGAGCGCCGTACCCGGAGAGTATGTGAAGGTGACCGTGACCCACACCTACACCTCGATCTTCCCGTATGTGTCTGTAGTCGCGCTTCTGCCCAGCGTCATGACCGCCACGGCCTATGCGAGGCTCGACTGACCATGAAGGCGGACTACCTCCGCGCCCAGGGCGCGAACGCCGCTGTCGAGTTCGCATTGATCGTGCCGGTATTGTTCACTCTGGTGCTCGGCATCATCAGCGGGTCGGCCTTGTATTTCTCGCAGGCGTCGATGCACATGGCGGCCGAAGCGGCCGCCCGCTACTGGGCGGTCAGTGACGCCGGTTGGTCGATTTCATCAAGCTGCACGTTCAGCGCGCCGGTAGGCACTTCGGGCCTGACACTGCCGGTTGGATGCACGACAGCAGGCGCAGGCTACTCCACGCCGGCCGTCTACGCGAAGAGTCGCTACTTCGGGGCGTTCGTCCCCACCTTCACACCGTCCACCGGCGAATGCACCACCGCGGGTGGCACGTTAGGCGGGCCGGGCGTCATTGTCGCCGGGTCGGAAACCTTCAACTTCAACGCCATGTTCGCGAACCTGAGGATCCCCCTGGCGACCACGGCCTGCTATCCGCTCATCGAATAGGCCATTTTTCGCGGCGCGGCGAAGCGGTCTGGCAGGCTTCCGCTCCCTTCACGCTCAAGGCTCCGCCGCCTGCTTCCCCGGCCAAATTCAGCCGATCGCCTTCCGGGGTCCCGCCGCGTCCCGCGCCAGGACCCGCCACAGCGTGAAATAGCCGAACCACAGGGCCGCCGGCCCGATCGGCGCATGCAGCCATCGCCCCACCGGCCCGACCAGGATCGGCGTCACCGCCATCGCCACCAGGCCAATGCGCGCGCCGACCAGCCCCTCCCGACCGTGGATGGCCTTGAGCCCGACGGCGATGGGCACGGCCAGGGTCATCAGGTCGTAGTCGAACAGGTAGGGCAGCACGATCAGCGTGGCGAGGACTCCCAGACCGGCCTTCAGTTCGGCTGGGCCGGGGCGGCGCCAGGCGATGGCGGTCAGGACAATGACCAGCACGGCCTGGGCGGCGTGGACGGCCAGGGCCAGGCTTGTCGGGGCGCCGAACAACCGCAGGGCGGCGAACACCGAGGGATCCTTGTACAGCGGCAGGGCCCCGGCCTCGAGCGCGCGGGCGGCCGCGCCGGCCGCGGCCAGAAACCTCGGCCAGCTTTCCACCCCGAAGGCGGCGGTCGCGCCGACCGCCAGGACCAGCGCCGTCAGGGCTGACGTCAACACGGCGCTTGGACGCCCCGCCAGGATCATCAGCAGCGGCGCCAGCACGGCGAATTGCGGCTTGATCGCCAGCAGACCGATGAGCACCCCGGCCAGCGCCGGACGTGCGTCCAGCAGCAGCAATCCGCCCCCCAGCAGGGCGGTGATCCAGAACCCGGTCTGCCCTTGCGAGGCGTTCATGAACAGGCCGGGAAAGGCCAGCGCCAGCAGCCAGGCGCGGCGATCGCCGCTGAGGCTTCGGATCGTCGCCAGATAGGCGATGAGGCCCGCCGCCGTCCACGCCGCCAGGGCGGGAGCATAGCGCAGCAGCCCCAGAGGCCAGACCATCAGCTGGAAGGTGGGCGGATAGCACCACAGGAACACGCCGCGGCTGGCCGGGACCGCCGTCCGCTCGGCCATCAGCAAGGCGTGCGGCGCGTAGGCGGCGATCGCCTGCCCGGCCAGGGTTAGGCGCGAGACCCCATAGAAAATGATGAAATCGGCCCCGGGCGGAGCGCCGCGCGGGTCAAGGCCGTGGCGGAGGGTAAGCCCCACGACCAGCCAGCCGAGTACATAGCCGGCCAGCAGGATCGTGGCGTAGGCGCGCACGCGGCTCCACGTCACCAACCCGTCAAGTTTCGAGGCGACCGATGACCAGTAAGCCGCGCGCGTCTGGTATTGTCCTCGATGGTTCTTCGGGGCCGTCAAGGCCCCGTGCTGGCTGGAGCTAGCGCCAACCGCTATTGCATGTGCAGCGCGTCATTAGTGAGCACGGCGCTGATGGTCGTGCCGAGGATGGTCGCCCCACCGATGATGACGATCGCCACCAGGGCCAGGATCAAGGCGTATTCGGCGGCCGACGCGCCACCCTCGTCCGCGAGGTATGTCGAAAGCCTGTGCACAGCTTGATCTCCTTGCAAGCAAGACAAGGCCCGCGACGAGCGGGCTCGGTGTACTGTGACAAGCTATATAACGGCTCAGCCGCCAAGCAATGCCCGCGCCTCAGCGCCGGTGCTGGTCGGTCCAAGTCTCAATCCTGGCAACACTCGGGCGAGCAAAGCAAAGCTCTTGAATTTGCTTGAGGAAAATGACGTGTTCTGAGCATTCCCCAAGAGAAATACACGCCAACTGGCTGTGCCGGTGCGACAACGTGACGCGCGATCTGTCCGCGGGTTCAGCCGCGGGCGATATGCGCCGACAGCAACTCGCCTAGGGAAATGACCAGCCGCCCCTGATGCGCGCCAAGGGCGTGCAGGCCGGTGGCGATGCAGCCGCCAATGATCAGCAGCATCAGGGCCATCTCGGATGCGGAGGACCCGGTTTCCGATCGGGCGTAGCTGACGAGCGTGTTTCTGA
>DASXMK010000184.1:0-2659 GCA_036495705.1 Caulobacteraceae bacterium
CGCGTCTATGATGTTGGCACGAAGGACACGCCCAGCCTGAGGGCATACCTGATCAAGTCCAACCGGGAGGCGGCCGCCAGGTGAGCCGATCGCCTGGCCTGCGCAAACGCTCCGTCTCGCTGGCCGGCCACGCCACCTCCCTGGCCCTGGAACCGGAGTTCTGGGCCGTCCTGGAGACCATGGCAGGGGCGGCGGGGTCCAGCCTGGCGGCGCTCATCGGCCGCATCGATTCGGAGCGCGGCGGTCGGCCGCTGGCTTCCGCGTGCCGAGTGGCGGCGTTGGAATTCGCCCAGGCGCACTAAATCAGCGTGCTAAGCTGATCGCCGAATCCTGACTGACCCGACCGTGACCGATCAACCCCGCATTTCCGACCTCGCCCGCGCCGGGCTTCCGGTGGCCGAGACCGACTATCTGGCCGGGCTCAACCCCGAGCAACGGGAAGCGGTCGAAGCCATCGACGGTCCGGTCCTGGTCCTGGCCGGGGCCGGCACCGGCAAGACCCGGGTGCTGACCACTCGCCTGGCCCACATCCTGGCCACCGGCCGGGCCAAACCTTGGCAGCTGCTGGCCGTTACCTTCACCAACAAGGCCGCGCGCGAGATGCGGTCGCGCATCGCCGGGATCATCGGCGGCGGGGCCGAGGACCTGCGCTTCCTGGGCACCTTCCACTCCATCGGGGCCCAGATCCTGCGCCGTCACGCCGAACTGGTCGGTCTCAAGCCGAGCTACACGATCATCGATGTCGACGATCAGGAGCGGTTGATCCGCCAGCTTCTCGAAGCCGAAAACATCGACGCCAAGCGCTGGACGCCTCGGCATCTGGCCGGGCTCATCGATCAATGGAAGAACCGCGGCTGGGGTCCGGACAAACTGCCGCCGGCCGAGGGGGGTCATTTCGCGGCCGGCAAGGGCGCGGCGCTCTATCGCCTGTACCAGGAGCGGCTGCGGGTGCTGAACGCCTGCGATTTCGGCGATCTGCTGCTGCACAACCTGACCATCTTCACCGCCCATCCCGAGATCCTGGCGGAATACCATCAGCGCTTCCGCTATCTGCTCGTGGACGAGTACCAGGACACCAACGTCGCCCAGTATCTGTGGCTGCGCCTGCTGGCCCAGCAGAGCCGCAACCTGTGCTGCGTGGGTGACGACGACCAGTCGATCTATGGCTGGCGCGGGGCCGAGGTCGACAACATCCTGCGCTTCGAGCGCGATTTCCCCGGGGCCAAGGTCATCCGCCTGGAGCGCAACTACCGCTCCACCCAACATATCCTGGCCGTCGCCTCCGGCCTGATCGCCGCCAACAAGGGCCGGCTTGGCAAGACCCTGTGGACCGAGGCGGCGGGCGGGGCCAAGGTCCAGGTGCGCGGAGTGTGGGACGGCGAGGCCGAGTCGCGGCTGATCGCCGAGGACATCGAGCGCTGGAAAAAGGGCCGGCGCTACCGCGACATCGCCGTCCTGGTGCGGGCCTCGTTCCAGATGCGCGCCTTCGAGGAGCGATTCGTCCTGCTGCAGATCCCCTATTCCGTGGTCGGCGGCCCACGGTTCTTCGAGCGGGCCGAGATCCGCGACGCCCATGCCTATCTGCGCCTGGTGCAGTCGCCGGACGACGACCTCGCCTTCGAGCGCATCGTCAACATGCCCCGGCGCGGGATCGGCGATGCGACGGTCAGGAAGCTGCTGCAGATCGGGCGCGGCCGTGGGGTCTCGGCCAGCGTCGCCGCCGCCGACCTGGTGCGCACCGACGAGCTGACCGGCCGCTCGCGCACCGCCCTGGCCACGTTCCTGCGCGATATGGACCGCTGGCGGGGCCAGAGACTGGCCATGGCTCACCCGCGCCTGGCCGAAACCATCCTCGAGGAGAGCGGCTACATCGACGTTCTGCGCCTCGACAAGGGACCGACCAGCCAGACGCGGCTTGAGAACCTCAAAGAGCTCGTGCAGTCGATGGGCGCCTTCGACACCCTGGAGGCCTATCTCGAACACGTCTCGCTGGTCACCGACCTCGACCGCGAGGCCGGCGATGATGCCGTGCAGATCATGACCCTGCACTCGGCCAAGGGCCTGGAGTTCCCGCTGGTGTTCCTGCCCGGCTGGGAGGAAGGGGTGTTTCCGAGCCAAAGGAGCCTGGACGAGAGCGGCGAAAAAGGCCTCGAGGAAGAGCGGCGCCTGGCCTACGTCGGCCTCACCCGGGCCAAGGAAGAGGCGCGCATCTCCTTCGCCGCCAACCGCCAGGTCTATGGCCGCTGGACGAGCCAATTGCCGAGCCGGTTCGTCGACGAACTGCCGCTGGCAAGCGTCGAGGCGGTGTCCGAGACCGGCTACTACGGCGGCGGTTTGCGCGAAGGCGCCTCACGCTGGGACGAGGTCAACTACGGCGCGGGTTACGACAGCCCCGGCTGGCGTCGCGCCCAGGCCCGGGGCTACGCCGGCGGCCCGCCTGGCCGCACCCAGGTGATCGAGGGCGAGGGCCGGCTGGTGGCCGTCTCAGACCTCGGCGCGCCCGGCGCCTACGCGGCCGGCGACCGGGTGTTCCACCAGAAGTTCGGTCCGGGCTCGGTCACCCAGGTGGAAGGCAACAAGCTGACCGTGGCCTTCGACCACGCCGGCGAAAAGCGCGTCATCGACAGCTTCGTGACCAGGGCCTGATCCTCCCCCGTTG
>DASXMK010000185.1:0-4923 GCA_036495705.1 Caulobacteraceae bacterium
TGTCACCGAGGCTGACCGTGAAGGTCATGGCGGTGTAGGTCTCGACCGAGCCGATGCCGTAGATGCACGACACCGAGGCCACCACGATTACATCGTCGCGCTCCAATATGGCCCGGGTGGCCGAGTGGCGCATGCGGTCGATCTGTTCGTTGCGTGATGAATCCTTCTCGATGTAGGTGTCCGTGCGCGCGACATAGGCTTCGGGTTGGTAATAATCATAGTAGGAGACGAAATATTCGACGGCGTTGTTCGGAAAATAGCTTTTGAATTCGCTGTAAAGCTGGGCGGCGAGCGTCTTGTTGTGAGCCAGAATCAGGGCCGGGCGCTGGGTCTCGGCGATGACCTTGGCCATGGTAAAGGTCTTGCCGGAGCCCGTGACGCCGAGCAGCACCTGGTCCCGCTCCCGCGCCTGCACGCCCTGCACCAGTTCGACGATTGCTCCCGGCTGATCGCCTGCTGGATCGTAGTCGCTGACCAGTTCAAAGGCGCGGCCGCCCTCGCTCTTTTCCGGGCGCGCCGGCCGGTGAGGCGTCCACAGGGTGGGCGCCAGATCGTGAACAAAGGCCCCGGAAACATCGGCGAGGCCGGGACTGGAACGAGGCATGAACGTCAAGGTATGTGAGCCGTAGCGCCAGGGAAAGAGGAGAGGCCCATGATCGCCAAGGACATTGAATATTCAGTCGCCGGCGCTCGCTATGTCGGTAAATTTTTCGCCGACGACGCGGTGAGCGGCAAGCGACCGGGGGTGCTGGTGGCCCCGGAAGGCGGCGGGCTGGTCGATCTCACCAAGTCAATCGCCCGGCGCCTGGCCGAAGCCGGGTTCGCGGCCTTCGCGATGGACTACTACGGCGACGGCCAGCCGCTCAGCGATATGAACGACGTCATGGCCCGGCTGGGGCCGTGGATGGCCGATCCGAGCGGCATCAGGGCCATCGCCGCGGCGGCGCTGGACGTGCTCACTGCCCAGCCGCAGACCGACCCCGAGCGCCTGGCGGCCACTGGCTATTGCTTTGGCGGAACGACGGCCTTGGAGCTCGGCCGTTCAGGCGCGCCTTTGAAGGCCATTGTCGGCTTTCATTCCGGGCTTGGAACGGCGAGGCCTGGCGACGCTTCGGCGATCAAAGCCAAGGTCCAGGTCAATATCGGCGTCGACGATCCGATCATCCCGCCCGACCAGCGGACCGCCTTCGAGAAGGAGATGAACTCCGCCCACGTCGACTGGCGGATGATCCTTTACGGTGGCGTCGGCCACAGCTTCACCAATCCTGACGTGGGCGCCCTGGGCCGGCCCGGTTTCGCCTACGACGCACTGGCCGACCGGCGCTCGTGGGCGGCGATGATGGATCTCTTCGGCGAGGTGTTCGGCTAGGCGTTAGCCTCGAGGACTTCCCCATCGGCGGTGGCGACCAGGGCCCGCGGGATGAGCCACAGCACCGGCAGGATGAGCGCATAGACCGCGGTGGTGACCCACACGCACACCGCGAAACCGCCGTGGTGATCGTAGAGATCGGTGCCCCAGAGATCGCCGAACCTTCCCGCCAGCCAATAGACGGCCGTGACCAGGCCGAACATCGACGCCTGCAGACCCTTGGGACACGAGCGGATGATCAGGTCCCAATAGGCCGCGCTGCACACCCCGCCCATCAGGCCCAGCGCCCCGGCGGCGATCAGGACGGTGTAGGGCGAGTGGACGAACAGCAGGGGCACCATCTGCGGCGCGCCGACCACCGTGCCCCAGAACAGCAGGGTCTTGAGGCTGACGCGCGGACAGAGGTAGCCGTAAAGCAGGAACGTCGGGATAAAACCGGCCACGAAGATGGCGTTGTAATCGCCCCAGATGGCGTCGCTGGCATGCAGGGTGTTGGAGATATAATACTGCATCACGGTCTGGGCGCCGGGCGCGAACGACCATAGGAACCAGATCAGCAGGGCCGGGTAGATCGGCCAATGCTTCGCCAGCCGGCGCAGGTCGCTGATCGGCGTCGCCGAAACATCGCGCTCGTCCTTGATGGAATCGAACACGACCTTAGGCTTGAACAGACCATAGAGGGCGATGGCGGTCATGATTGCCGCGCCGACAAGAAACAGGATCCTCGCCGCCAGGTCGGCGCGTTGGCCCTCCAGGCTCTGGCTGAGCGCGCCGCCGATCAGGAAGGAGATCAGGAACGGCATGGACTCGACGATGTTCCACACCGTGCTCACCTGGCCGGACATCACCTGCTGCTGCCCCAAGGTGTAGAGGATCCCCGCCTTGGCGCTGTCGACGAGCAGGAAGGAACTGGTGGCGATGACCACGCCCACCAGCATTGTCACGTAGGAGACCGGGGTAAACGCCATGATCGCGAAGATCAGGGCGGTGGAGAATCCGAACACGATCAGAAATCCGCGGTCGCGCCGACCTAACGGATTCATCCGGTCGCGGGTGAAGCCGAAGACCACGGACAGATACAGCGGCACTGCCGAAATCAGGCGGAATCCAGCCAGTTCGTGAGCGCTGAGATGCAGCCGATTCTTCAGGAAGAACTGGATTGGGACATCGATCAGACCGCCCCAGGGCCGCCCGAAGCCGCACAGAAACAACAGGCCGCTGGCGTAGAGCAGGATGCGCGTCCGGTCCGGGTTCGAGACCAGTCCGGGGGCCGGCAAGGTCGCCTCGTCCATGGCCACTTCAGTGGTCATTCATTCCCTCCCCGCGAAATTCGCCGCAATTCGAATCGTGAGGACTGTCCCTTAACCCGGGATGAACCGCCTCGTCGCGGCTTTTGACCGACCTCACTTTACGCTGCATTGCAGCAAGGGACTTGCCTCGCGGTTCCACCACAGGCTATAGGATCGGAGTTCGGCCAACCCTGCACTAGCCGAGCCACCTCCGCCTGCGACGGGCCGGAGTTGACGATCGGGGGGCGGATCGCCCTCGTCACACGGGAAGATCTTCTTGAGATTCACATCCTCGACGCGGGCTTCGGCGCGCGCGCTCATTTTGCTGCTTGGAACCATCCTTGGCGTGGCGTTCGGCGCCACTTGCCTGGCCGATGGTTCCGATCATCGGACGAACGCGAGCCAAGCGTACGCCCGCGCCCTGCGCACGGGCTATGGCGCGAGCAAGGCGGCCGCGTCGCGCCCCACCGGATCGATCAAGCCGGCCAATGTGCGGTCGCTCGATTGCCTGGCGGCCGCGGTCTACTACGAGGCGCGCGGCGAGGTGGCGGCGGGCCGCGCGGCGGTCGCCCAGGTGGTGCTCAATCGCGCGCGCTCAGGCGACTATCCGCGGAGCGTCTGCGCCGTCGTCTACCAAGGCTCGGGCGAGGGTCAGTGCCAGTTCAGCTTCGTGTGTAACGGAGCCATGAAGGCGCGGCGAGAGCGCCTGGCTTGGTCGGAGGCGCGTCGGGTGGCCGAGCGGGCTCTGGCCGGGTACGTCATGGTCGCGGTCGGCAAGGCCACCTGCTTTCACGCCGCGGCCGGGCAAGCCACCGCCCACGGTGTTCGCCTGGGCCGGCAGGTGTTTTACGCCAGCTCCTGACCTGTTCCTCGGACCCAAGCGGCGCTAATTGAGCGCCATGTCGCAGATCGCCATCCTGTTCGCCGTGTTTCCCGGCGTCACCCAGCTCGATTTCACCGGCCCGCACCAAGTGTTCAGCCGCCTGCCCGGCGCGACCGTGACCGTGGCGAGCGCGGCTGGAGGGACCCTGCAGGCCGACGGCCTGGCCTTCTCCGGCCTGCCGCGGCTGACCGACATCGTGGCCTGCGAAGTGCTGTGCGTGCCTGGCGGCGCCGGAACCAATGCGGCTATGCTGGACGAGGCGTTCATGGCCGAGGTGCGGCGGCTCGCCGCTGGCGCGCGCTACGTGACTTCAGTCTGCACCGGATCCCTGATCCTGGGCGCCGCAGGCCTTCTGAGAGGCAAGCGGGCGGCCTGCCACTGGGCCGCGCGGGACTTGCTGGTGGAATTTGGCGCCATCCCTGACGCGGAACGGGTGGTGCGTGACGGCAACGTGTTCACCGGTGGCGGCGTCACTGCGGGCATCGACTTCGCGCTCACTCTGGCCGCCGAAATCGCCGGTCGGGAAGTGGCCGAAGCGATCCAGCTGACCTTGGAATATGCGCCCGCGCCGCCGTTCGAGTCGGGTTCGCCCGACCGCGCTCCGCCGGCGGTGCTTGAGAGGGTGCGAGGGAGGATGACGAAGGCTGACGCCGTGCGGCGCGCCGCGGTCCGGGCGGCGGCCGGCCGGTTATGACCGAAGCCGTGGCTGGCGCTGGGGGGATATTGATCCTCACCGGGCCCCCGGGCGCCGGCAAGACCACCGTGGCGCGCCTCCTGGCGGACGCGGCCGATAGTCCCATCGTCCATCTGCACACCGATGATTTCTTCAGCGCCATTCGCAAGGGATACATAGCCCCTTGGTTGCCTGAGTCGCGCGACCAGAACCTGACCGTCAGCCGGGTGATCGCCGCCAGCGCCGCGGCCTACGCCGTGGGCGGATTCGCCGTGATCGTGGACGGTATCGTCGGTCCCTGGTTTCTCGAGGTTTATCGCGACGAAGCGCGACGCAACAGCCTGGTTGTCGACTACGTGGTTCTGCGCGCGGCCAAGGCTGACGCCGTCAAACGCGCGGCCACGCGCGCCGACGGCCCCCTGGCGGACTATCCGCCGGAGATCTTCGAGGGATTCGCCGAGCTAGGGCTGCTCGAGAGTCATGTGTTCGCGGTCGGCTCGCAAAGCGCCGAAGCGGTGGCGCGGTCGGTGCGCGACGGGCTCGGCGCGGGGAGATTCCGCCTGCCGCTCTAGGTCGTAGTGAGGATTTAACGGCTTAGAGGATTCACGTCCTCAGCGAACAGTGATTCAAGGCTGATTTTTGGGGATCAGCCATGACCTCGGAGATCAACCCGGATCGCCTGAGCGACGAACAGTGGGCGCGCATCGCG
>DASXMK010000186.1:0-1911 GCA_036495705.1 Caulobacteraceae bacterium
GGGCGATGCGGATCGTCACGCCGCGCCTTCGGCGGCCGGGACCAGGGCGCGAAAGGCGCGCGGCTCGAAGCTGAAGTCGACCTCGCGGCCCACCGGCTGGATCTCGCCGTCCAGGATGCAGGGGATCGGCCGCCGCGCCCGGGCGTGGCCCCGCTCGCAGATCTCCACGCTCACGTGCGGGTCGCGACGCCAGTCGCCCGTCAGTCCGTTGAAGGCGAGCCCCACCGCCTGGTCGGGCCCGCGTATGTCGAGGCTGGCGGCCTCCAGCGCGGCCGCGCCGCCCTGGCCGCCCACGCCGAGCTCGGTTCGCCATTGATCGCCTATGCCGTAAAGGCCAATTCCAACCTCTCGGTGCTGCGCACTCTGGGGGCCCTGGGGGCCGGGGCCGACACTGTCTCCGAGGGTGAAATCCGCCGGGCCCTGGCCGCGGGCATCGGCCCCGAGCGGATCGTCTTTTCCGGGGTCGGCAAGACCGCCGGCGAGATCGCCTTCGCGATCCAGGCCGAGGTCAGGCAGATCAATGTCGAATCCGAGCCGGAGCTGGCGCTGGTCTCGCACTTGGCGACCGAGGCGGGCGTGCGCCCAGCGGTGGCGCTGCGGGTCAATCCCGATGTCGGGGCCGGCGGGCACGCCAAGATCTCCACCGGCGACGCGGCCAGCAAGTTCGGCGTCTCCATGGCCGCTGTCGAGGCCATGTACGCCCGGGTGAGTGAGGATCGCGCCGTGCGGGCCGTTGGCCTCGCTTGCCATATCGGCAGCCAGATCACCGACCTTGGCCCGCTGGAAGCCGCCTTTTCGCGCATGCGCGAGCTGGTCCAGCGACTGCGCGCCTCAGGGTTGGCCGTCGAGCGGCTGGATCTCGGCGGCGGCCTCGGCGTGCCCTATTTCAACCAGCCCGATCCGCCGACCCCGGAGGCCTTCGCGGCCATGACGGCGAAGGTCGTCGGCGGCCTGGACGTGGAGCTGGCTCTCGAGCCTGGCCGGGTGCTGGCGGCCAACGCCGGGGTGCTGCTGGCCAGCGTCATCCATGTCAACGTGCGTCCGGACGGGCGGCGGTTCCTGGTCCTCGACGCGGCCATGAACGACCTGATCCGGCCGGCCATGTACGACGCCTGGCACGACCTGCGCCCGGTGCGCCCAAGGCCGGGCGCCTCTGGGCCCTACGATGTGGTCGGACCGGTATGCGAAAGCGGCGACACCTTCGCGCGCGAGCGCAGCCTGCCGCCGTTGGCGGCCGGCGATCTGGTGGCTTTCTTCACCGCCGGGGCCTATGGCGCGGTGATGGCCAGCGAATACAACAGCCGGCCCTTGGTCCCCGAGGTGCTGGTTAAGGATAGCGCGTTCGCCGTCGTGCGCGCGCGCCCAACCTATGCGGACATGCTGGCCCGCGAACCCCTGGCCCCGTGGCTCGATCCGCCAGAGGGAGACTAGGCCGGCCGCCTGGCCCGCATCGCCTGGGCGATGGTGCCGTCATCGAGCCAGTCGAGCTCCCCACCCACAGGCACGCCGCGCGCCAGCATGGTCACCTCGACCGGCGCGCCGGACAAACGATCGATGAGGTAGTGCGCCGTGGTCTGGCCATCGACGGTGGCCGGAAGCGCCATCACCACTTCGCGCACCCCGCCCTCGTTGGCCCGGCGGAGGAGCCCCTCCACGCGCAGCGTATCCGGCCCCACCCCATCCAGGGCCGACAACAGCCCGCCGAGCACGTGATAGCGACCACGAAAGGCCCCAGCCCGCTCCATGGCCCACAGCGCCCCGACCTCCTCGACCACGCAGATCTGCGATGCGTCGCGGGTGTGATCGATGCAGATGGCGCACGGATCGGTGCTGTCCAGCGCCCCGCAGTCGCTGCAGGTGCGCACCCGTTCGGCCGCGGCGGCCATGGCCTGGGTGAGCGGGGTCAGCAGC
>DASXMK010000187.1:0-2348 GCA_036495705.1 Caulobacteraceae bacterium
CCAGATCGACGAGGTCATGACCACCCTGGGCGCGGCCATCGCCGCCACGGCTTAGATCGTTAGCTAAGCCCCACTCCAGGCCCAACCCCCCTCCCGGCCTTCGGCCGTACTCCCCCCAATGGGGGGAGAGATTCCATCCTAGACCGCCAGCAGTTCGGTGACCGCGCGGTGGGCCTGGTCGATGGCGCAGGAAGTGTAGGCGGCCGCGCCGGCGTCGGAATTGGCGATGGCGATGCGGCCGAAGCGCTGGCGGCCGATGACGTTCGGCTGCTGGGCCTCGGGCAGCGGCTCGTCCCACAGGGCGTTCCACTCGGGCGCATAGCCGTGCGGCCAGCGGTTGATGGTGATGCCGGTAATGTCCGTGGCCGGATCGAACCCGCCGGGGCCCAGCGCCCGGCCGAGCTGGTCGCGAATCTTGCGCTCGAAAGTGGCGAACGGGGTGGCCAGCAGCTCCCAGCGCCCGGCCTTGTTCTGGTCGAACTCGGAGAGCCCGGGTTTGCACGGGGTGCGGGTCATATGGATCAGGATCGGGGCGTCGGGCGAGCGCTCGGCCGTGTAGGCGCCGATGTCCACCGGCCAGTTGAGGTTGAACGAGGTGTGGTAGCTTCCGGGCGCGCTGACGCCGGCGAGGCCGAGCTTGGCGAACGCGGTCCAGTTGCGCAGGGCCACGGTGGTGTAGACCAGCGGCGTCTTGACCACCTTGTGCAGCGCCGCCTTCTGAGCCTCGGCCATCTCCGGGCACAGATAGGGGATCATCATATTCCAGCAGGCCAGGACGCAGGCCTTGCCGCGCACCAGCTCGACGCCGTCTCCGCGCGCGTAGGCGATCTCGACCCCGCCCGATTGATTTCTGGCCCGAACGCAGATGCTGGAAAGGCGGATGCGCACGGCGTTGTCGGGCTTATCGAGGCCGGCGTAATCGGCCCGGGCGGTGACCACGTCCTTACAGTCGACGCCCGGCAGGACGCCCGGGACCAGGCGGCGCACCAGCAAACGGGCGATGGAGGCGTTGCCGTCCGGGAAATGAAAGGTGTAGGAGCCGCCGGTCACATAGCCGGCCGGGGTGTAGCTCATCCGCGGGGCCGGGCCCTTGACCAGTTTCAGGCCTTCAAAGCCGGCCATGCCGAAGCCCCAGCAGTCCAGGGCCGAAACCGCGTCGATGCCGACCCCCCACTCGCCGTGGGTGGCGCTCTGGTAGAAGGCGATGGTCGCCGGATCGACCTTGACCACGTTCGTCAGATAGGCGGCGTAGCTCATCCGCGAGAGGGCGTCCTTCTTGGCCGCGTCCGAGAGCCCGGGCATATAATCGCCGGTCCCGGTCTCGACCTTGAGGATGTCGGCTTTTACGCGGTCGGACAGCGGGGCCTTGCTGAGGAACGCCGGCCACGGGCCGCCCGGCCCAAGATAGCGGCTGGGCATGCCGGCCACGGTGGCGTCGGTCCCGAAGGTCTCCTTGTCGAAGAACATCCCGCCTTGCAGGCCAAGCTTGCCGTAGACCTCGCGGTGCAGGCAGGCCGCTTCCAGGGCCGGCGGGTCGATGCCCAGGGTCTTCAAGAGGCCATCGGCGACCGGGCTGTAGGGGAACGGGCTGTCGATCTCCAAAGTGCCACCGTTCATCAGGTGCAGCTTGTTCCCTAAGTGGAACTCGTTGCGCTTGGCGTGGCCGCCGAAATCGTCGTGGTTGTCGAGGATCAGGATGCGCGCGCTCGGCCGCGCCGTCCGCCAGAAATGCGCCGCCGCCAGGCCGCTGATGCCGCCGCCGACGATGATCAGGTCGTAGGTTTCGCCGGTGTCCTTCGGGGCCCCCTCCCCGGCCCAGAAATCGCCGTCGCGCAGTTTGTGGGCGTTCTCGAAACTGCCCGGATGCGAGCCGCGCATGCCGGTGAGGATCGGGGGATAATAGCCGGGGGTGTCCTGCGGCCAGGGGGCGGCGGCGCCCTCAGCCCACACTTTCCCGGCCTCGCCGGTCCCCAGCGCCCCGATGCCGACCGCCAGGCCGTTGAGGAAATCCCGCCGGTCGATGGGCCGGTCCATGCCGAGCTTTTTGTCGTCGTTCATCGGTTACTCCTTACGATCAAACGTCCCTTATCCCTCCCAAACCGATCTCCCCCCGTTTACGGGGGGAGGGCCGGCCGAACGGCCGGGAGGGGGGCGAGAACCGCACAGCGCTGCAACCGCCCCCTCCACCGATCTCCCCCTGCGCAGCTGGGGGAGTACCGGCGAAGCCGGGGAGGGGGGCCGCCCCCTCCACCACTTCGTGGTCCCCCTCCCCCGTGAACGTGGGAGGATGGGGTCCCCCTCCCCCTGTGGGGGAGGAGAGCGCCGGCGCTCTCTCCCCGATGGCTGGG
>DASXMK010000188.1:0-5383 GCA_036495705.1 Caulobacteraceae bacterium
TGCCGCGCCATCGGGGTCCACGGCCTGGAGGTGATCCGCCGAGCCGCCGATCCGGCTCGCGGCACCATCAACATTCTCACCCACTGCAATGCCGGCTGGCTCGCGTGCGTGGACTGGGGTACTGCGCTCGCGCCGATATACATGGCGCACGAGGCGGGAATTCCCGTGCATGTCTGGGTGGACGAAACTCGCCCGCGCAACCAGGGCGCCGCGCTCACCGCCTTCGAACTGGGCCATCAGGGGATCGACCACACCATCGTCGCCGACAACGCCGGCGGCCATCTCATGCAGCACGGCAAGGTCGATCTGGTCATCGTCGGAGCCGATCGGGTGACGCGGACGGGCGATGCGGCCAACAAGATCGGCACCTATCTCAAGGCCTTGGCGGCCCGCGACAACGGGGTGCGATTCTATGTCGCTGCCCCGACCTCCACCGTTGATTGGACAATCGCCGACGGGTTGGCTCAGATCCCCATCGAAGAGCGCGACGGGCGTGAAGTCACCCACATGACCGGGCGTGATTCCGAAGGGGCGATGCGGGAAGTGCTCATCGCCGCCCCTGGCAGCCCGGCCGCCAACTACGCCTTCGACGTCACCCCGGCGCGGCTCATTTCCGGCTTTGTCACTGAGCACGGAATCTGCGCGCCCGACGGCCTGACCGGCCTTCTCGGAGCGGCGCCCAAAGCGGAGGGCTAGCCATCGACTCTATCACCCGCCTGCCCACACCGATCCTGATGCTGATCGGGGCGGCGCTTATCGGCGCGTTGTGGGCGGTGAACCGCGGCGTCCAGGGCTCGCGCAGCTCCGGAGGCTACGCGGTGTGGATCCTCGTGCCGTTTGTGGTCGCCGTCTGCGGGGTAGGCGTATGGCTGCTGATCGGGGTGATCAGGTCCACCGGCTTCGACCTGATGCGCTGACATCCTGCGGACCACAGCCTGGCGACGGGGCAAGACCGTAACGCTGAGCCTGGCCTTGACGTGGCGGGTCCGGGATCGCGCTATAGGTTCCACGCGCCCGCCCGAGACTTGCTGGAGAGCCAATGTCCCTGATCACCGAGCACGTCGCGCGCAGCGCGCGCCACGCCAGTTTCTATCTCGCCTGCGGGCCGCAGGACGGGCCGCCGGTGATCTTCGTTCATGGCTGGCCCGAGCTTTCGCGCAGCTGGCGACACCAGCTGCCATGCCTTGGGGCTCTCGGCTTCCGGGCCATCGCCCCGGACATGCGCGGTTACGGCCGCTCCAGCGTCTGCGGCCGGCATGAGGACTACGCCCTGCGCGAAAGCGTGGCCGACATGATCGAACTGCTGGACAGTCTCGGCTGTGAAAAGGCGGTGTTCGTGGGCCACGACTGGGGAAGCGGAACGGTCTGGGCCCTGGCCAGCCACTACCCAGAGCGGTGCCATGGCGTGGCCAATCTGTGCGTCCCCTATTCGTCCGGCGGCGATCTCTTCTCGCTCATCGATCGCAAGCTCTACCCGGAGGCCGAATTCCCCGCCGGCCAGTGGGATTATCAGCTGTTCTATGTCGAGAACTTCGATAAGGCCCGCTCGCAGTGGGAGGGCAATATCGAAGCCAGCGTCAAAGCCCTGTTCCGCAAAGGCGATCCGGCCGGGGCCGGGCAGCCGGCCCTGACCGCCTTCGTGCGCCGCAACGGCGGCTGGTTCCCGGGCGGCGCCGCGCCGGACCTGCCCCGGGACGCGGACATCCTGACCGAGCAGGACCTCGCCGCCTATGTCGCGGCTCTGACCCGCAACGGCTTCTTCGGCCCCGATTCCTGGTACATGAACCACCCGGCCAACGCCGAATATTCCGCCGAGGCCAAGAACGGCGGGCGGCTTTCCATGCCGGTGCTGTTCCTGCACGCGGCCTACGACTATGTCTGCGAGACCCTGGTTTCACCCCTGGCCGAGCCGATGCGCCGCGACTGCTCAAACCTCACCGAGGCGGTGGTGAAATCCGGGCATTGGATGGCCCAGGAACGGCCCGCCGAGGTCAATTCGGCCCTCACCCGCTGGCTTGCGGCGCAATTCCCGACCCTGTGGTCGCCCTCTTGGCGTTGACGCGCCCGCCCTACTGGCAGGCCAGACACTCGTCGTAGTCAGTGCGCTCGCCGGCGGCGGTTTCGATGCTGGCGACCGCCGCTGCCTCGGCCCCGGCGAAGGCGGCCCGCTGCACCGACTTGGAGCGCAGGTAGTAGAGGCTCTTCACGCCCCGTTCCCACGCTTGCCAGTGCAGCATGTGCAGGTCCCATTTGTCGACGTCGCCGGGCAGGAACACATTGACCGACTGCGACTGGCAGACCTGGGGCGTGCGGTCGGCGGCCAGGTCGATGACCCAGCGCTGATCGATCTCGAAAGCGGTCTTGAACACCGCCTTTTCGTCCTCGGCGAGGAAATCGAGGTGCTGCACCGAGCCCTCGTTCTCGAGGATTGAAGCCCAGACGGCGCCGGTGTTCTGGCCCTTGGCCTCCAGCAGGCTCTCCAGGTACGGGTTCTTGACCGCGAACGAGCCCGACAGGGTCTTGTGCGTATAGATATTGGCCGGGATCGGCTCGATGCCGGCGCTGGTCCCGCCGCAGATGATCGAGATCGAGGCGGTGGGGGCGATGGCCAGCTTGTGCGAGAAACGCTCCATGACCCCGCGCTCGGCGGCGTCGGGGCAGGGCCCGCGCTCCTCGGCCAGAACCTGGCTGGCGGCGTCGCACGCCCGGCGCAGGTGCTTGAACAGGCGCATGTTCCACGACTTGACCAAGGCGCTTTCGAAGGGCACGTTCTGGCCCTGCAGGAAGGAGTGGAAACCCATCAGGCCGAGGCCCACCGAACGCTCGCGCGCGGCGGCGTAGGACGCCGGGGCCATTTCGGCCGGTGCGCGATCGATGAAGTCCTGCAGCACATTGTCGAGGAAGCGCATGATGTCTTCGACGAAGGTCGGATGGTCGCGCCACTCCAGGAACATCTCGGCGTTCACTGACGAGAGACAGCACACCGCCGTGCGCTCGGCGCCCAGGTGGTCAGGGCCGGAGTGGAGCATGATCTCCGAGCACAGGTTCGACTGGCGCACCTTCAGCCCCAGTTCGCGCTGGTGCCGCGGCATGGCCCGGTTCACCGTGTCGGAAAAGATCAGATAGGGCTCGCCAGTCTGAAGGCGCAGTTCCAGCACCTTCTGCCACAGAGCCCGGGCGTCGACCTCGCGCACAACCTCATGGGTCTTCGGCGAGCGCAGGGCGAACGGAACGCCGTCGCGCACCGCCTCCATGAATTCGTCGGTGATCGAGATGCCGTGGTGGAGGTTCAGCGACTTGCGGTTGAAGTCGCCCGACGGTTTGCGGATCTCGAGGAATTCCTCGATCTCAGGATGGTGGATGTCGACATAGACCGCAGCCGATCCGCGCCGCAGCGAGCCTTGGCTGATGGCCAGGGTCAGGCTGTCCATGACGCGGATGAAGGGGATGATGCCGCTGGTTTGGCCCGAACCCTTCACCTTTTCGCCGATCGAGCGCACCCCGCCCCAGTAGGTGCCGATGCCGCCGCCGTTGGCCGCCAGCCACACGTTCTGATTCCAGGTGCCGACGATGCTCTCCAGCGAGTCGCCGACCGAATTGAGGAAACAGGAAATCGGCAGGCCTCGGTTGGCGCCGCCATTGGACAGCACCGGGGTCGCCGGCATGAACCACAGCTTGGAAATGTAGTCATAGATGCGCTGGGCGTGGTCGGCGTCGTCGGCGAAGGCCATGGCCACGCGGGCGAACATGTCCTGATAGGACTCGCCGGACAGCAGGTAGCGGTCCTCAAGCGTGGTGCGCCCGAAATCGGTCAGCAGCGCGTCGCGCGAACGGTCGATTTCGACCTTGCGGACGAGCTGCAGTTTGGGCCGGTTGGCCCGAGGGGCGCCGATGCGCTCCTGAGCCGTCCGTTCCACGGATCGTGTTGCGTGACGCGCTGCCATTTCCTTTGCCACCTGTGTTCTTGGCGCCGTCGCCTTCAGTCCACTGACTGCTGCTACGGCTATATATAGTGGGCAAATCGCCCCTTATCCCCACTATATGGGGTCACAAGGTTGATAGGCCGTCAACGGGGGCGGAGCCTCGCGACCGGGTATTTTTCGTCAACCAGAGGTTAACGGCGCGGACCGGAAACGCGTGCTTTCAACGCCTTGACCCCAGGTCCAGGCGCGGGCGTTCACGAGACTGTGATATTTCAACCTCGGCGGCGCGAGGCGCGGCGTTTCCACCCCAGAACCAGGGCGATGGCGACGCCGGCGACCACGAACTTGATCAGCTCGATGAAGGCGTTGGCCAGGCTGTACGACAGATCGAAGCCGTACCAGTTCCAATAGGAGAGATTGGTCGCCATGCCCGCGATCAGCCCGACCATCACCGCCATGCCGATGCGCGCGGCGAAGCCGGTCGCGACCATCAGGAGCGCGGCGGTCAGGATCGATTCGACCACCTCGAGGCCGAATTCGACGCCGAGCTGTCGTCCGAACTGGTTGGCGCCCGGCGGCTGATAGGCCACCAGCGCCGAGGGCTCGACCTTGAGCTTGGCCTCCTGGGCGGCCATGGTTTTCTGATCCATGCCGGCGGCGAACGGGATGAAATACAACCCCGGCTTGTCGCCGAGATTCTTGTGCATAGCCGTCGAGACGGCGGCTTCATTGGGGACCCCTTTGAGGCCGGCGCTGGCCAGAGGCGTCGCGACATGGGCGATGCTCGCCCAGATGAACATGGCGATTCCGCCGAGCACGCCGGCGATGACGATGCGCATCCTCAGCCCTCCCCAAAGACCGTGGCGAAGACTAAGCGCCCGCCGTCTCCTCGTCGAGCCTGACGATAAGGGCGAGGCGCAAGCCCCCCGCCTTGACCGCCGCCGTTGCCTGGGCGCATAAGCGCGCCCTTCCGGCGCAGCAAGGCAGCGCCTCCTCCGCCACGACCCCCATCGAGCCAGACGGGACGAGGGCGGAGAGGATCCCCGTCCGCGTGAACGCGCACGGGGCCTTTTGGCGTTGGACGGACGAAGTGCATCTGAACGGGACCGAATGTTTCAGGGACTGACCGATCGCCTTTCAGGCGTCTTCGACCGGCTCTCCGGCCGCGGCGTCCTGACCGAGAAGGACGTGGACGAAGCCATGCGCGAGGTGCGCGTGGCGTTGCTCGAGGCCGATGTCGCCCTGCCGGTCGTGCGCGAGTTCGTCGACAAGGCCCGGGCGGCCGCGGCCGGGGAAGCGGTGATCCGCTCGGTCAAGCCGGCCGATCAGGTGGTCAAGATCGTCTACGACGGCCTGGTGGAGATGCTCGGCGGGGACGGTGAGCCTGAACCCCTGCGCCTGGCGCTCAATCCGCCGACGGTGATCCTGATCGCTGGCCTGCAGGGCTCGGGCAAGACCAC
>DASXMK010000189.1:0-4006 GCA_036495705.1 Caulobacteraceae bacterium
GGCAGGCGGCCGCGGCGGCGGGCGCCGGCCACGATGGTGAGATCGCCCTGCTGCTCACCGACGATCAAACGGTTCGGGACCTCAACCGGCGTTTCCTGGGCAAGGATCGCCCGACCAATGTCCTGGCCTTCCCGGACGCGGGACCCGGCCGGCTCGGCGATATCGCCCTAGCCTTCGGGGTCTGCGCCGCCGAGGCGGCGGCTCAGGCAAAGCCCCTGGCCGACCACATGCGCCATCTGGTGGTTCATGGCGTGCTGCATCTGTTGGGGTATGATCATCAGGGCGACGACGAGGCGTCGCGCATGGAAGCTCTCGAGCGAGCGCTGCTGGCACAGATGAGCATCGCCGATCCCTATCAGGCCCGGGCCGATGTCCGCGACTGATCCCGCCAAACCCGATGGCGAGGACGGCCCGGTGACCGCCCTGCTGCGCCGCCTGGGCTGGCGCTCGGCCCAGCCCGCCCCGACCGCCGAGGCCGCCGCCGCGGCCGAGCTGATGGACCACGCCCGGGCTTTTCAGACCGTGACCGTGGCCGACGTCATGATCCCGCGGGCGGATATCCAGGCGGTGGAGCTATCAACCCCCCTCGAAGCCCTGATCGCCGCCTTCGTCGAAAGCGAGCATTCGCGCCTGCCGGTGTATCGCGAGAGTCTCGACGATCCGGTCGGCGTCGCCCATCTGAAGGATGTCTTCCGCCTGATCGCCACGCCGAAGAGCCGGACGGGGGCCAACGGCGCGGTCCTACGCCGGCTCAAGCGCGACACCCTCTATGTCCCGCCCTCCATGCGCGCCGCCGACCTTCTGGTGCGCATGCAGGCCAGCCGCATCCACATGGCCATGGTCATCGACGAGTTCGGCGGGCTCGACGGCCTGGTCACCCTGGAGGACGTGCTGGAAGCGGTGGTCGGCGAGATCGATGACGAGCATGACGAAGCCCAGATCGACCAGATCGTCGCCCGCGCGGGCGGGGTCTACGAAGTCGCCGCCCGAACGCCCCTGGAAGACCTGCAGACGGCGCTCGGCCACAACCTGCTCACCGAGGACATGGAGCACGAAGACATCGACACCGCCGCCGGCCTGGTGACGGCCCTGGCCGGCCGGGTGCCGCAACGGGGCGAGGTCATTCCCCATCCGGCCGGATTCGACTTCGAGGTCACCGACGCCGACCCGCGGCGGGTCAAGCGGCTGCGCGTTCGCCCCGCGTCAAAACCCGTCGATGGCTGAAACCACGCGGCGCGCGCTCGCCGCCTGGATCCCGCGCGGGCTCGCCGTGGCCGCCGGCCTGGCGGCGGCGCTGGCCCAGCCGCCGTTCGCCATACTTCCGGGATTGCTCGGCTACGCGGTCATCCTGGCCCTGATCGACCGGGCCGTGGGGCCGCGGCCGTTGCGTTCGGCCTTCCTGCGCGGGTGGCTGGCCGGGGTCGGTTATTTCCTGCTCAGCCTCTTCTGGCTTGCCGAGCCGTTCCAGGTAAACGCCATGCAGCAGGGCTGGATGGCCCCGTTCGCCGTGGCCCTGACCACGGCCGGCATGGCTTTGTTCTGGGGTCTGGCCGCCCTCGCCTACCGCTTTTCGGCCCCCCGGGGCGTGGCCAGGGTGGTGGTGTTCGCCGGGGTGTTCGCCGCCGTCGAATGGCTGCGCGGCCACATCCTGACCGGCTTTCCGTGGGACCTGCCGGGCGAAACCTGGCGGGCCGGCTCGCCGCTTTCCCAGGCCGCATCCTTGGTCGGGGCCTATGGCCTGACCTGGATCACCCTTCTCATCGCCTCCGCTCCGGCGGTGATCGGCGAAGGGCGCAAGGGACTGGCGACGGTGGCCGGCGCCGCCGGCCTGCTGGCCGCGCTCTATGGCTGGGGCGCGAGCCGCCTCCGGGAGGTCCCGCCGACCTCGGCCAGCGCGCCGCTGTTGCGCATCGTCCAGGCCGACGTGCGTCAGGAATCCAAATACGACCCGGAACTGTTCTCCAGCATCGTCCGGCGCTACGTGGCCCTCACCGCCGCCCCGGCCGCCCACGCCCCGGATATCGTCGTCTGGCCCGAGGGGGCGATCCCCGACGCCATGGAGGACTATCTGGCCTCTGGGGCCTGGCCGCGCGCGGCGATCATCGCCGCCCTCAAGCCGGGCCAGACCCTGATCCTCGGCGGCTATCGCGTGGCCAACGCCAATGTCGACCCGCCGGTGGTCTACAACAGCCTGGCCGCCTTCCGCCGCGCGGGCGATGACCTGACACCGCTCGGCGTCTACGACAAGTTCCGCCTGGTGCCGTTCGGCGAGTTCCTGCCCTTCGACGCCCTGGCCGGGCGGCTGGGGATCAAGACCTTCGTCCACGTCGGCGACGGCTTCACCGCCGGCCCGCGGCCGAGGCCCCTGAAGCTGGCCGGCCTGCCGCCGGTACAGCCGCTGATCTGCTACGAGGCGCTCTATCCGGGCTTCACCCGCGAAGGCGCGGCGGCCTCGGGCGTGCGAGCGGCGTGGATCGTCAACATCTCCAACGACGCCTGGTTCGGGGCCACCAGCGGACCGTGGCAGCACCTCAACATGGCCAGCTACCGGGCCATCGAGGAGGGCCTGCCGATGGTGCGGGCGACGCCCACCGGGGTCTCGGCGGTGATCGACGCCTTCGGCCGGCCCGAGGCCAGCCTGGCGGAGGGGGCGCTGGGGGTCATCGACCGACGCCTGCCGCCGGCCCTGCCGCCGACGCCGTTCAGCCGGTTCGGCGATGCGCCGTTCGCCCTGATGCTGGCCGTTTCGCTGGGTCTCGGGCTGCGCCGGCGGTCATGACCGCGCCGCCGATCCGCACCTTCGGGCGGACCAAGTCGCGGACCCTCAAGCCGGCTCGGGCGGCGCTGCTCGCCGAGCTGCTGCCGCGGCTGGCGATTCCGTCCGGGCGGTTCGATCCGGGCCAGCGCGAGGTGTGGCTGGAGATCGGCTTTGGCGGCGGCGAGCATCTCGCCGAGCAGGCCCAAAGGTGGCCGGATGTGCTGTTTCTGGGGGCCGAACCGTTCCTCAATGGTGTCTCGAGTATGCTTCAAAAGGTACTCGAAAGGGACTTGAGCAATGTTCGGTTGTGGCCGGGCGATGCGCGCGAACTGATGGCCACCCTGCCCGACGCGTCCCTGACCCGGATTTTCCTGTTGTTCCCCGATCCGTGGCCCAAAACCCGCCACCACAAGCGCCGGCTGGTCGACGCCGCGTTCGTGGCCGAAGCCGCGCGGTTGCTCAAAAGCAACGGGCGGCTGCGTTTCGCCACCGACTGGGCCGACTACGCCAACCAGACGCTGGAAGTTTTCATCCACTCGCCCGCCTTCGTCTGGACCGCCGCCCGGGCCGACGACTGGCGCCTGGCCCCGGCCGACCACGTCCCCACCCGCTACGAAGCCAAAGCGTTGGGAGACTGCCGGCCGATCTGGCTGGAGTTCGAGCGGGTCTAGGCGGAGGGCGTGCGACAAAGTAGAGCCGCGCCATGAAGTTCCTCGACCAGTGCAAGGTCTACATCCGCTCCGGCGACGGCGGGGCGGGCGCGGTCTCGTTCCGGCGCGAGAAATTCGTCGAGTACGGCGGCCCGGACGGCGGCGACGGCGGCCGCGGCGGCGATGTGTGGATCGAGGCCGTGGACGGCCTGAACACCCTGATCGACTACCGCTACCACCAGCACTTCAAGGCCGGGACCGGCACCCACGGCATGGGCCGCAACCGCTCCGGGCCGGCCGGGGCCGACGTCGTCCTGGCCGTGCCGGTGGGCACCGAGGTGCTGGAGGCCGACCGCGAAACCCTGATCGCCGACCTCGACCAGGTCGGGGCGCGCGTGCGCCTGGCGGCCGGCGGCAACAGCGGCTTCGGCAACGCCCACTTCAAGGGCCCGGTCAACCAGGCCCCGCGCCACGCCAACCCCGGCCTGGCCGGCATCGAGCGCTGGATCTGGCTGCGCCTGAAACTGATCGCCGACGTCGGCCTGGTGGGCCTGCCCAACGCCGGCAAATCGACCCTGTTGGCCGCCGCTTCGGCCGC
>DASXMK010000190.1:0-2055 GCA_036495705.1 Caulobacteraceae bacterium
CGCCTGCTGGGGCGCGTACTTGAGGGGCTTCGCCTCCGGCGACTCTTCTTCGTCCTCCACCTCGGAGTTGGCCTGCCAGAAGAACAGGTAAGGGCTGATGGTGGTGCCCAGCAGGGCCACGACCACGGTGAAATAGCTGGCCTCCCAGGCGATGTTCGGGACCACCAGGTGGTAGGCGACGGCGGTCCAGGGGGTGTGGACGGCGAACGCCACGGCCACATAGGCGAACAGCGACACCGTCAGCCATTTCAGCACCAGCACGTAGCGCGAATAGCGCATGAAGACTTCGAGCAGCACGATGACCACTCCGAAGCCGACCACGTAGGCCAGGGTCGGGCCGCCGATGAGCAGCTTCAGGGCCGCCGCCATGGCCCCGAGGTCCGCGCCCAGATTGATGGTGTTGGCCACTAACAGCAGGCCGACGACAGCGTAGAGCACCGGGGCCGGATAACGGTGCTTGATCACCCCGGCCAGGCCGCGTCCGGTGACCCGACCGACCCGGGCGCTGATCTCCTGGATGGCGCACATCAGCGGGATAGACAGCAGCATCACCCAGCCAAGGTCGTAACCGAACTGCGCCCCGGCCTGAGAATAGGTGGCTATGCCGCTGGGATCGTCGTCAGAGGCCCCGGTGATGAGGCCGGGGCCAAGCACCTGGATCAGAGTCGCGGGCTCGGCGAGGTCAGCCGGCGGGCGGGTCAGGTCTTCAGTGGTCATGTCCATCCCGCGGGCGTCGCCCGTCGCCAACGCGCGAAGCGGCGCGGTCGATCCTCCAGCCCCGCTATTCCTCGTCCGCCAGTTCGTCCAGCACTTCGGCCGTGTGCTCGCCCAGCCTGGGCGGATGAAGCCGGATATTGGCCGGCGTCGCAGCGTACCTGACCGGCGGGCGCAGGCTGACATAGGCCCCGGCTTCGGGATGGCGATAGCGCTCGAAGAGGCCTACGGCGGCGAGGTGCGGGTCATCGACCAGTTCATTCAGGCGGTTGGTCCTGACCACCGGAATGCTGAGCGGTTTCAACAGCGCCAGCCATTCGTCCGTGGTCCGCGTGCGGGTTACCTCGTCGACCAGGGCGTAGAGCTCGCGGACATGCGCCGTCCGGGCGCGATAATCCGAGAACCGCGGGTCCTTGCCGAAGGTCTCGCCCCAGCCGGCAACCTCAAAGAACTGATCCCACTGTTGATCGGTGTACGGCAGCAAGCCGATGTAGCCGTCCTTGGTCGGAAAGGGCTTGCGTTGCGGATTGGCGACGCGGGTGTAGGCCCACGGCCCGGTCGGCGGATCGTAGACATGGCCGTACAGATGCTCGGCGAGGTTGAAGCTGGTGACGCACTCCAGCATCGGCACTTCGATGAATTGTCCTTCGCCCGTCCGCTGGCGATGGAACAGGGCGGCGCAGATCGCCTGGGCCATGAACAGGCCGCTGACCTTGTCGGCCACCAGGCTGGGCAGGAGGCGCGGCGTCGCATCGCCGTCGACGCGCGGCAGGAGATCGGCCAGGCCGCTGGCCGACTGGATGAGATCGTCATAGGCCGGTTCGCCGGCGTACGGCCCCGCGGCCCCATAGCCCGCCCCATGCACATAGATCACGTCCGGCCGCGTGGCCTTGACCCCGTCATAGTCGAGGCCGAGGCGCTTCAGGCCCTCGTAGCGGACCGAAACGGCGAACACGTCGCAAGTCTTCAGTAGCCGGCGCAGGGCCCGCTCGCCCCGCTCTTCGCGCAGGTCCAAGAGGATCGAGCGCTTGTTGCGGTTGATGGTCATGAAGATCGGGCCGAGGTCTTCGGGGCCGCCCGGCTGGCCATGCCCGGCCCAGCGCATGATGTCCCCGCCGCCCCCGCGCCGGCCGCCCGGGAACTCGATCTTGATCACGTCGGCCCCGAGATCGCCGAGGATCTGGGTGGCGTAGGCGCCGAACACCACGCTGGTCATGTCGAGGACGCGCACGCCCTTGAGCGGGCCGGTCGCCACCGCCGCCAGTTCAACGTCCTTGATCAAGCCTCACCTCGTCGCGAGCCAAAACCACCGATCAGCCGATTTCGATATCGAGCAGGCGC
>DASXMK010000191.1:0-6459 GCA_036495705.1 Caulobacteraceae bacterium
CGACATCGTTGACCTTCAGGGCGATGTGCGTCCAGGCGGCCCCTTTGGGGCGAAAGGCGTGGGTGGGGTGTTCGGTCACGGAGCGCCTCCTTGGTGGCCAAGGCCTAAGAGGATGCCACCGATGGCGCCGCCCCGACTTGGACGAACGCGCACGCCGACCTGCCCTCAGCGCTCAGTGACGCCTTCGAGGAATGCGCGCCAGCCGCCGAACGCGGTGATCTCGCGCGCCCCGATGATGGCGCGGGGCTCGGCGACAAATCCCTTGACCGCCTCGCCGGTTTCCAGGTGCACCGTGCCGATGGCCAGCGGTGGCGGGACCTCAGCCACAAAGCTGCCAAAGGCGGCCATTTCCAGCTCATAGACCTCCACGGCGATGGCGCTGCCGCCGTCGGCGGAATGGACAAGAGCCGGCTTGGGCGGGGCCGCGCCGGCCATGGCGAAGAGACGATAGGTCGGTTCCGTGCGGCCGGCGCCGACAAGCCTCGCGTCGCGCGCGGCGAGTTGCCAGTTGAGCGGCATGCCGGCGAGGTGCGCCCCCACCACCGCGAGCCTTACCGTCTGGGGCCGTGGAGCAAGGTCCAGAGGCGGGGGTGGCGCGCTAGCCAGGCCCCCGTGGCGCTGCGCCAGCGCCAGCAGCCGCGCCTCGCTCCACGCCGGTCCGATGAAACTGACCCCAGAGCCGGTCCCGTCGGCGCGGAACCCGGCCGGGGCGGCGACCGCGGCCATATCCAGCAGGTTCACGAAGTTGGTGTAGGTCCCAAGGTTGGCGTTGAGGGCGAACGGCTCGGCCAGCACCTCGGCGATGCGGTAGATGGTCGGGGCCGTGGGCAGCATCAGGGCGTCAACTTCCGCCCACAGGGCGTCGGCCGCGCGCTTATAGCCCTCCAGGGCGTAGAGACCCTCGAAGGCCTCCACGGCGGAAAGGCCAGCCCCGGCCTGGACGATGGCGCGCACCACCGGGTGGATGGCGGCCGGATTGGCCTTGAGGATCGGGGCGAGGGCGGCGGCGCGCTCGGCGATCCATGGGCCTTCGTAGAGCAGGCGGCCGCAGGCGATCAGCGGCGCTATATCGACCTCCACGAGGCGCAAGCCGTTGGCGGCCAAGGCCCTGACCGCAGCTTCGAACAGGCGCTCAGACTGCTCGTCGCCAAACCAGACAAGATCGCGGGCGCGGGGGACGCCGAGGGTTCGGACCTCACCGGCGACGGTGGAAGGGGCGGGGCGGGAGTACGGATCGGCGTGATCGAACGCGGTCAGCACGGCGTCGACCGCTTGCGCATCGGCCGTCGTGTTGGCGAAAACGCTCACGCAGTCGAGCGAGCGGCAGGCGGGGACGAGACCCCGCGTGCTCCACCGTCCTCGTGTCGGCTTGAGCCCGATCAGGCCGTTGAAGGCCGCCGGAACCCGACCGGAGCCTGCCGTGTCGCTACCGAGCGCAAAGGCGACGATGCCGGCCGCCACGGCCACGGCCGGTCCGGAACTGGAGCCGCCGGCGATCCGCGCTCGGTCGAACACACAGCCGGGTGCGCCATAGGGACTGCGGGTTCCGGTGAGCCCAGTGGCGAACTGATCGAGGTTTGCCTTGCCGATCGGGATGGCGCCGGCGGCTTTTAATCGGGCGACGACCTCGGCGTCGCGGTCTGGGGCATAGGCGAAGACCGGGCAGGCGGCGGTGGTGTCAAGGCCGGCCGCATCGAGATTGTCCTTTATCGCGAAGGGCACGCCGGCCAACGGCAAATCTTCGCCGCCCGCCACCCGGGTATCGACCTCCCGCGCCTGCGCCAGCACGGCGTCATCGGAAAAGCGGCTGATCCAGGTTTGCGGCTGGATGGCGTCATAGTCGTGGGCGCGCGCTAGGCAGGTTTGCGCAATTTCTACCGCCGAGACTTTGCCGCTGCGCATGGCGGCTGCGGTACCGTTCACGTCCGGTCGCGGGCTCACTCCCACGCCGTGGGATCGGCCGGGCTGGGGAAGACGCCTTTGTGATAGAGCAGCGGGCCGGCGGCGGAGGCGTGATCGATGCGCACCCCGCGCCCGACGAGGATCTTGTGATCGCCGGCGACGTGGGCCTGCTCTAGGGCGCAGTCGACGAACAGGCAGGCCACCTCCAACTGCGGGGCGCCGCCCTCGCCAGCGCGCCACGTGAGGCCGGCGAAACGATCGGTCTCGCGCTGCTGGCCGAATCGGCGCGCCAGATCGTCATGCCCGGTCGGAAGAAAATTGACCCCGAAACGCCCGGCCTGCTCGATCGGGACCAGGGCCGGGTTGGTATGATCCAGGCAGATCAGCAAAAGCGGTGGGTCGAGCGAAACCGAACAGAAGGCGTTGACGGTGGTGCCCACCGGGGCCCCCTCGCACCAGCTGGTGACGATGGTGACGCCGGACGGGAACCGGCCCATGGCCGCCCGCCATTCGGCTGGGGTCACCGAGGTCATTGGATCGGCCACGTGGTCAGGGTCGGCAGGCCGGTCCGGGCGATGACCTCGGCTCCTGCCTGGCGGGCGTCGGCCAGCAGCTTGGCCTCGTCCAGGGTGGTGGCCCCGCCGGCTTCGACCACCCGCACGCCATCGATCCACACGCTGTGGACTCCGCGCGCCGGGGCGCACATGGCCAGCTGGGCCGCAGGGTCGAAAAGTGTTCCGCCCCACTCGGCGAGGTCGGTGTCGTGCAGGACGAAATCGGCTTTCTTGCCGACTTCGAGTGAACCGATCTCCCGCTCCAGGCCAAGGGCGTTAGCGCCGCCCAGGGTGGCCATCTCGAGAATCGCGGCCGCGCCATAGAGATGCTCATCGCGGCGCGCGTCGCGGAACAGGCCCGCCATGAGCCGCGCGGCCCCAAGGATGTCGGCGGCCACCCCGTCGGTGCCGAGAGCGACGTTGACGCCGCGGGCGCTCATTTCGGGGTAGAGGCCGATCTGGCTCAATCCAAATCCGCCCAGGATGGCCGCGTGCGGACAGAGGATGGCGTTGACCCCGGTGCGGGCGATGACCTCAACCTCGGCCTCGTCGATCTCCGCCAGATGGGTGAGGCAGACGTTGGGCCCCAGGACGCCGATGTCTTCGAGATGCACGGCCGGCCGCCGGCCATAGGTTTCCAGGAACCACTGCGGATCGCCGGCCCGCGGGCTCATGTGGGCCGAGACCCCCAGCCCGTGTTGGTCGGCCAAGCCTTTGGCGGCGCGCCACACGGCGTCGGTATTGGTTGAGTGGCCGACCAGGATCGGCCAGGCCGCCAGCCTGCCGCCATCATCGGGCCAGCGGGCGATCTCGCCTTCGAGGACGGCTATGGCGGCGGCGGAAACCTCGGCCTCGTCGTCGGCCGGGCTCCAGGCGCGGCCCTCGACCCATTGCCCGACCCGTCCGCGGATGCCGGTTTCGGTCAGGCCCTCCATGACGGCGTCGAGATGGCTGACGGTGCCGGCCTCGATGAAACTGGTCGTGCCCGAGCGGATCATGGCCAGAGCGGCGCATTGGGCCGCCAGGCGCTCTTCCTGGGCGCTCTGGGCGCGAAAGATCGGGATCACCCAGCGCGACAGGCGCTCAGACGGGCTGACCTCTGCCCCCCCGCGCGTGAAGCCGCGGGTCAGCGGATCGCCGGTGATGTGGATATGGGCGTCGATGAAACCGGGGGAGGCGACGAAGCGCCGTCCGTCGAGGATCTCCCTTGCGTTCACCTGGCCGCGCACCTCAGCGCGTTTGCCGACGGCGACGATGCGATCGCCGGCGATCGCCAGGGCCCCGTCGGTGAGGACCCGGCGCTCGGCGTCCAGGGTGACGAGCGTGGCCCCCGACACCAGGAGATCGGCCTCGATGGGGCGATCGGGCGGCTCGGCTTGGCTCATGCCGTTTCGCGTACTAGCCGAAGCGATAGCCGGAAATCCGCGACTGCATCACCTCGTCGGTGAACACGCGTGTCCCTTTGTCCTCGGCCGCCGCGCCGGCGGCGATCATCAGCGGCAGCAGATGCTCCTCCCGCGGATGGGCGTTGCGGGCGGCGGGAGCCTGCGACCAGCCCACGAGGTCGTTCCACCTCTCGTGTGGCTGATGAGTGGTCAATGTGTTGGTCAGCCACTGGTCAAAAACGTTCGAGGGTGTGGTCGCCGATGGCGTACTGAATGCATGCATGTTGTGGTAGCTCATCCCAGAGCCCACGATCAGCACGCCTTCGTGGCGCAAGCTCTCCAGCGCCCGGCCGGCGGCCAGGTGCTCGGCCGGATCGAGGCCGGTCTTGAGCGACAGCGGCACGACGGGAATGTCCGCGTCCGGATAGATCAGCAGAAACGGGACGAAGACGCCGTGATCGAAACCGCGGGTGGCGTCGGTCCGCGCCGGCAGGCCGGCGGCCTGGAGAAGTTCGACGATCCTCTGCGCCAGGGCCGGATCGCCCGGGGCCGGATAGCGCAGCTGGTAGGTGTGCGGCGGAAAGCCGCTGTAGTCGTAGATCATCGCGGGGTGGGCGCTGCTGGCGACGGTGAAGGCGTCCTCCTCCCAATGGCCGGAGATCACCACGATGGCCTTGGGCCGGCTGGGCAGGGTGTCGGCCAGGGCGCGCAGCCAGGCGGCGGTGGCGTCCCAGGTGTCGGCCGGCTCGCCGCGCACGCTCCAGTCCATGAAGAAGCACGGGCCCCCGCCATGGGGGATGTAGAAGGTCGGCAGTTCGGCGGCGGTGGTGTGCATTTGCCTTCCTGACGCTGGTTGAGCGGAAACATGAGATAGGGGGCGGTGGCCCGTCTTGCACCTGAGCGCGCCAGACTTGGCCTGGCCTGCACGCTGCCGGCGCCGCGCTTGTCGCCGATCTTAGCCGCGCCTAGGACCCGGCCATGACCAATTGGTTGATCACCGGCGTCAGTGGCGGCCTCGGCCGCGAGATCGCCAGGGCCGCGCTTGAGCGCGGCGATGCTGTCGCCGGCACGGTGCGCCAGGCGGTCGACAAGGCGGCGTTCGAAGCCAGCGCTGCGGCCCGCGCTCACGGGATCCTGCTGGACCTCGCCCGCCCCGAGGATGCGCCGGCGGCGGTCGCGGCGGCGACCGAGGCGCTCGGACACCTCGACGTGCTGGTGAACAACGCCGGCTACGGTCTGGTTGGGGCGGTGGAGGAGGCCAGCCTGGCGGAGATCCGCCGGCAGTTCGAGGTCAATGTGTTTGCCGCTGTGGCCATGATCCAGGCGGTCTTGCCGGCCATGCGCGCCCGGCGGTCCGGGCGGATCGTCAATGTCACTTCGGTGAGCGGCCTGGCGGTATGGGCCGGGACCGGCGTCTATTGCGCCAGCAAGCACGCCCTGGAGGCCATCGGCGAGACCCTGGCCGACGAGGTCGCCCCGCTCGGGATCGCGGTGATCAACGTCGCGCCCGGCGGCATGCGCACCGATTACGCCGGCCGCTCGCTGGTGAGGTCGGCGGCGCGCATCGCCGACTACGACGACGGCCCCGCCCACCAGGCCGAGACCATCCTGGCCGACCACGCCGGGGCCGAGGGCGGTGACCCGGCCAAAGTCGCCGGCGCCATCTTGGCGGCGGTGGATTCGCCGGCCCCGCCGCGGCGCCTGCTGCTCGGGGCCGACGCCCTGCACTACGCCGAGCAACAGATCGCCGGGCTGCAGGCCGATATCGCCCGTTGGCGTAAGATCAGCCTGTCGACCGGATTCTAGCAAGGAGGCGAGGATGCTGACCTACGACCTGTTCTGGTCGTTCCGCTCGCCCTATTCGTACATGATCGTCCCCCGGCTCCTGGCGCTGCAGGAAGCCTGCGAGGTCACCTGCAACGTGCGCCCGGTCTACCCCTTGGCCGTGCGTACGCCGGAGTTTTTCGAGACCCGCGACCCGCTGTGGTTCTCCTATTTCCTGGTCGACATCCGCCGCGAGGCCGAATTCCTGGGCATGCCCCTACGCTGGCCCCGGCCCGATCCTGTCCGGCGGGGCAGCGACGGCCGCTATCCAACCGAGCAGCCCTATATCCACCGCCTGACCCATCTTGGGGTGGCGGCGGCGGAGCGGGGGCGGGGCCTGGAGTTCCTCAAGGAAGTTAGCCACGTGATCTGGAGCGGCGAGGTCGATGGCTGGAACGAAGGCAGCCACCTGTCTGGAGCAGCCGAGCGCGCAGGTCTGCGATACGAGGAGATGGCCGCCGCCGTCGACGCCGACCCGGGCCGGTTCGCCGCCATTGTGGAGGAAAGCCAGGTCGCCCAACGCGCCGGCGGGCACTACGGCGTGCCAACGATGGTGTTCGACGGCGAACCGTTCTTTGGCCAGGACCGCTTCGACCAGTTGCGGTGGCGCATGGAGGCCAGGGGCGTGAAAATGCGGGTGCGGCCATGAGCGGAGATGAAGCCGCCCACCCGGCTCACGGGACGAGGACCGCCGCGCCTTGGAAGGCCCCGCGGCGCAGATCGTCCAGCGCCGCATTGGCTTCGTCGAGCTTGTAGGCTCGCGTCTGCGTCCGCACCCCAGCCACGCGCGCCGC
>DASXMK010000192.1:0-3412 GCA_036495705.1 Caulobacteraceae bacterium
CCGGATTGGCCTTGCCCTGTGTCTCCCGCATGACTTGGCCAACGAACCAGCCGATGGCCTGGGGCTTGGCTTTGACAGACTGGGCCTGGCCGGGATTGTCGGCGATGAGACGATCCACCAGCGCCTCCAGTTGCCCAAGGTCGCTCATCTGGGTGAGTCCCCGGGCGGCCACGATTTCCCCCGCTGTCCCCTCCCCGTTCCACATGTGCTCGAAGACTTCGCGGGCGATCTTGGACGAAATTACCCCCTCTTCCTGCAGCTTGACCAAGCCCGCGACATGCTCGGCTGATATCGGACAATCCTCGATCTCCAATCCATCCTTGGTCAAATGTGAGAGCACGGCGTTGGTCACCGTATTGGCCGTCAGCTTGGCGTCGCGTCCCTTAGCCGCCTCCTCGAAATAGTCCGCCCGGCCGGCCTCGGTCGCCAGCACGCCGGCGTCGTACCGCGACAGGCCGTACTGACTCTCCAGCCTGGCCCGTCGGGCGTCTGGCAACTCGGGCAAGGTGGCCCTGATCGTCTCCACCCAGGCGGGATCGATGACCAGCGGCAGCAAGTCGGGGTCGGGAAAATAACGATAGTCGTGCGCCTCCTCCTTGGAGCGCATCGGGCGCGTTTCGCCGCGCACAGGATCGAACAGTCGCGTTTCCTGGCGGATCGCGCCGCCATCCTCCAGGATTTCGACTTGTCTATGGGATTCGAAGGCGATGGCGTGCTGAATGAAGCGATAGGAGTTGACGTTCTTGATCTCGCAACGGGTTCCCAGTTCGCTTCCTGGGCGGCGCACCGACACGTTCACGTCGGCGCGCAAATTCCCCTTCTCCATGTCCCCATCGCACGTGCCTATGGCTCTGAGAATGGCGCGCAGCTTCTTGACGTAGGCGGCGGCGTCCTCGGCCGAACGCATGTCCGGATATGAAACGATTTCCATCAGGGCCGTGCCGGCGCGATTGAGATCGACCAGGGTGGCGTTGGGATCGAGGTCATGGATTAATTTGGCGGCGTCCTGTTCCAGATGCAGGCGCTCGATTCGCACCTTGAAGCTGGTGCCGTCGTCACGTTCGACCTCGATCTCACCCTCGCCGATGATCGGATCCTTGTACTGGCTGATCTGGTAGCCCTGAGGCAGGTCGGGATAGAAATAGTTTTTGCGGTCGAACCGCGACCACAAGTTGATCCGCGCCTTCAACCCAAGCCCGCTACGGATCGCCTGCTCGACGCAATGGCGGTTGATGACCGGCAGCATCCCAGGCATGGCCGCATCGACCAGACTGACCTGCTCGTTCGGCCCGGCCCCGAAGCCCACCGCCGCCCCGGAGAACAGCTTTGCCTTGGAAGCCACTTGGGCATGGACCTCCAATCCCAGGACGATCTCCCAGGGCCCGGTGCGGCCCTGGATGAGGGGTGCTGCCAAGGTCACCGCGGTTTTCCTCCACAGGCGCGCTCGCCGACGCTGGACAAGACCATGGTTTTCGGCTCCCCATCTGCACGCCGTTTCATTTCACGAGGAATATAGGAATGCGTTCTGCAGTCGCCGCCCTGGCCGGAGCTATTGTCATGCTGGCCGCCGCCGGCGTTTCCGCCCAGTCGAATACGGCGGATTCGACCATCCCGGCCGCGAGCCCAAAGGCCTCGGTCGAGTCGACGACGATTGGCGATCTGGTGGCCAACGACAAGACCAAGGCCGTTCTGCAACAGGATATGCCCGCGTTGTTGACCTACGAAGGGCTTGATCAGATCAAGGGCATGACCTTGCGCGATATTTCCAAATACCCGCAGGCCGACCTGGATCAGACCAAGCTGGCCAAGATCCAAAAAGACTTCGACGCCATCCCCAGCCCCTGAAACGCTCACCACCATCGGTCGGGCTTTGAGGCGAATCCGGCGGCTTTTTCGATGGCCCCGGCCAAAGAGAACAGCGAGCCTTCGTCGAGCGCCCGGCCGATCACTTGCAGGCCGAGCGGGAGCCCCTGGCTGTCGAGGCCGCCGGGCACGCTGATCGCCGGCAGGCCGGCCAGATTGACCGTCACAGTGAAAATATCGTTCAGATACATGGCGATTGGATCGGCGCTGTTTTCCCCGAGCCCAAAGGCGGCCGACGGCGCCGTAGGGGTGAGCAGAGCGTCGACCACCCCAAAGGCCCGATTGAAGTCGTCCGCGATCCGCCGCCTAACCTTCAACGCCTTCAAATAATAGGCGTCGTAGTAACCAGCCGACAGGACATAAGTGCCGATCAGGATGCGCCGCTTCACTTCATCGCCGAATCCGGACGATCGGGTGTGCTGATACACCTCGGCGAGGGTGGCCCCCTGCGCCCGGGCGCCATAGCGCATGCCGTCATAGCGGGCGAGGTTCGATGAGGCCTCGGCCGGGGCGATGATGTAGTAGGCCGGTAAGGCGTATTTTGTATGCGGCAGCGACACCTCGGTTATCGTGCAACCGGCGTCACGAAGCCACTCTACGCCTCGGGCCCACAGGGCCTCGATCTCCGCCGGCATGCCGTCAACGCGATATTCCTTGGGCACGCCGATACGCAGGCCTTTCACCGACTTGCCGACAAACGCCGGGAAATCAGGCGTCTCCACTGGCAGGCTGGTAGAATCCTTCGGGTCGTGTCCAGACATGGATCTCAACAGCAGCGCCGCGTCGTCCACGCTTTTGGCCAGCGGTCCGGCCTGGTCCAACGACGAGGCGAAAGCGACGATCCCCCAGCGCGAGCAGCGGCCGTACGTTGGCTTCACCCCGACTGTCCCGGTGAGTGAGGCTGGCTGGCGAATCGAGCCGCCGGTGTCGGTGGCGGTCGCCGCCAGCACCAGGTCGGCAGCCACGGCCGCCGCCGACCCGCCAGACGACCCGCCCGGCGACAGCTGCCGGTTCGAAGCCGTGGAGCGCCACGGATTGATCACCGGCCCAAAAGCGCTGGTTTCGTTCGACGAACCCATGGCGAATTCGTCCATATTAAGCTTGCCGAGCATGACAGCGCCATCGCGCCAGAGATTGGCCGTGACCGTGGATTCATAGGTCGGAACAAACTCGCCCAGGATGCGCGAACCGGCGGTCGATCGCACTCCGCGGGTGCAGAACAGGTCCTTGACCCCCAGGGGAGCCCCTTCAAGCGGCCCGCCTTCGCCTCGCGCCAAGCGGAGGTCGGAGGCGTCGGCCATCGCCAGCGCCCGCTCCGGGGTCTCCAGCGCGAACGCGTTCAGTGGCCGCGCTGCGGCCATGGCATCGAGGTGGGCGGCGGCAATCTCACGCGCTGAGAACGCCTTGGACCTAAGACCATCGACCGCCGCACTCAAGGTGAGCCGGGTGAGCGTGCTCATTCCACGACCTTGGGCACAACGAAGAAGCCGTTCCGCGTAGCCGGGGCGTTGGCCAGGATGGCGGCGGCGTCACCGCCTTCGGTCACCAC
>DASXMK010000193.1:0-11731 GCA_036495705.1 Caulobacteraceae bacterium
GAGCTGGGGTTCGGGACCGGACTCAACATCCTCGCTCTGATCGAACTTTGGCTTCGCGCCGCTCCGGCCAAAGCGCACCTCAGCATCTTCAGCGTCGAGGCTTTCCCGTTAGAGGGCGCGGACGCCGCCCGCGCTTTGGCAGCGTGGCCGGACCTGGCCGAAATCGCCTCGCTGCTCCTGGCCCGTTGGCCTGGGCGCCGCCGGGGATTCCACCGGCTCGACTTCCCGCAATGGCGCGTCACCCTGGACCTGGCGGTGATGGAGGCCGCCGACGCCTTGAGGGACTGGTCGGGGCCGGCCGACGCCTGGTTTCTCGACGGCTTTTCCCCGGCGTTGAATCCGCGGATGTGGCGCCGCGAAGTGCTGGACCTCATCGCCGCTCGCAGTGCGCTGGGCGCCCGGCTGGCGACCTTTACCGTGGCCGGCGAGGTGCGGCGTGGCCTCGCCGACGCCGGCTTCGCCGTGGAGCGCGCTCCCGGATTCGGGGCCAAGCGACAGCGCCTGGAGGGCCGATGGCCGGGCGTGGCCGTAGCGCCGGAGCGCGTTCCGCGGCTGGCCATCATCGGCGGGGGCATCGCCGGCGCGTCTTTAGCCCGGGCGTTCAACGCTCTGGGCGGGGCGTCCCAAGTCTTCGACGCCGCCGCGCCTGCCGCCTCCGCGGCGCCGGCGGCTTTGGTGACGCCGAGGCTAGACGCCGGACTTGGAGCGCCGGCGGCTCTGTTCGCCAACGCCTTCGCCCGCGCTCGCGACCTCTACCGGTCGCAAGCCGGCGCTGTCCTCGCCTCGGGGGTTCTGCAACTGGCGGTCGGGCCCAAGGATCAGGGCCGGTTCGCCGTCATCGCCGGCTCCGACCTGTTCGAGCCTGGCGAGGTCCGGCTGGCCGATGCGGCCGAAACCACGCGGCGCCTCGGCGAACCGGCGCCGTCGGCTCTGGCCATCGACAGCGGACTGGTGGTCCGGCCGGCGCGGTTGCTGGCCGCCTGGCGGGGAAAGCCCCGGCGCGCGACGGTGAGCGAGCTCGTCCATGACAGCGGAGCGTGGCGCCTGGTCGGCGCCGGTGGCGAGACCCTGGCCGAAGCGGAGGTCGTATGCGTCGCCTGTGGCATGGCGGCCGCCAAGCTGGTCCCCGGCCTGCCGCTTCTCCCGGTGCGCGGCCAGGCCAGTTTTGTTCCCGGCGCCCAGGTCCTGGCGGCGGCCCTGTTCGGCGGCTATGTCGCGCCGGCGCCGGGCGGGGCCATCTACGGCGCCACCCATGATCGCGACGATGAGAGCCTGGAGCCGCGCGAGGCGGACCACCGCCGCAACCTGGCCGTCCTCGCTGGGGCTCTGCCGAGGCTGGCGGCGCGATTGGCGTCACGGCCCGCTGAGGCGCATGTCGGCGTTCGCGCGACCACCGCCGACTACCTGCCGATCGCGGGGGCGGCGCCCCATTCGCCGCCGGGCCTGTTCGTCCTGACGGGCCTGGGCTCGCGCGGCTACGCCCTGGCCCCGCTCCTGGCCGAGCACGTCGCCGCCATCGCGCTGGGCGCGCCCTCGCCGCTGCCGAGATCCCAGGCGGCGCTGGTCGATCCGGCCCGATTCGCCCGGCGCGCAGGGCGAAAGGGCCGTCAGCCGTTGGCCAGGTAGATGAAGCGGATCACGAACAGCGCCGCCAGCAGGTACATCAGCCAGTCGCGCGCCCGCGCCTTACCGGTCAGCAGGGCCAGCAGCGCATAGCTGGTAATGCCAAAGGCCAGGCCGTTGGCGATGGAATAGGTCAGGGGGATGGTGATCAGGATCAGGAACGCCGGGATGGCCAGGGTCGGATCGGCCCAGTCAACCTCAGCCACGGCGCCGATCATCAACGCCCCGACCAGGATCAGGGCCGGGGCCGTGGCCGCCGCCGGGATCACCTGGACCAGCGGCGCAAACGCCAAGGTAGCGAGGAACAAGGCCCCGACCACGACGCTGGTCAGGCCCGTGCGCCCGCCGGCCGCCACCCCGGCCGCGCTTTCGACATAGCTGGTCACGGTGCTGGTGCCAGCGACCGCGCCGATCATGGTCGCCACCGAATCCACCAACAGGATGCGGTTGAGGCGCGGAATCGTCCCGTCGGCTTCGACCAGGCCGGCCTTCTTGGTCATCGCCACCAGGGTGCCGACGTTGTCGAACAGATCGACGAATAGGAACACGAACACGATCTCGACCAGGGTGACGCCAAGGCCGCCCTTGAGGTTCAGGGCCGCCGGCACGTCGAGCTTGAAAGCGGTTCCCGAAAGCGCGCCGAGGCTGTCGGCGGCCGGCGCCAGATGGGCCAGGCCCAGCACCCAGGCCAGAGCGGCTGTCCCCAGGATGCCGATCAGAATCGCGCCCTTCACCCGCCACGCCTGCAGGGCGGCGATCGCCACCAGGCCGATCATCGCCACCATGGCCGTCGGCGCGGTGAGGTCACCCAGGCCCACCGAGGTCGCCGGATTGGAGACGATCACTCCGGCGTCCTTGAGGCCGATGAAGGCGATGAACAGGCCCACGCCCCCGGCCACGGCCGCGAACAGGGACCGGGGGATGGCGTTGACCACCAATTGCCGGACGCCGGCCACGGTCAGGACCAGGAACGCCAGGCCAGAGAGGAACACGCAGCCAAGCGCGGTCTCCCACGGCACGTGCATGCCCTTGACCACGGTGTAGGTGAAATAGGCGTTGAGGCCCATGCCGGGGGCCAGGGCCAGGGGATAGTTCGACACCAGCCCCATCAGAATGCAGCCCAGGCCGGCGGCCAGGCAGGTGGCGATGGCCACCGCGCCGGCGGGCATTCCCGCCTCGCTGAGGATCGCCGGGTTGACGACCACGATATAGACCATGGTCAGAAAGGTGGTGAAACCGGCGGCGACCTCGGTCCGGGCGTCGGTCCCGTGTCCTTTAAGGTCGAACAGCCGCTCCAGCATGCCCAGCGCCCCCAGCGATCGTTGAACCGCTATCGCGAGGCGGTCAAAACGCCAACCTCTTGCTGTACCGATACGCGCGTCCGCTCCGGGGGCCTGGAGGCCGGGTTGGCGCTTCCAGGGCCGTCCCGCAACGACCTTTTCCTTGCCCGCCGGCGTCGTCTCGCTACGGTCGCCGCCGGCATGTCGGATGTTTTCATCTCCTACGCGCGTTCCACTGAGGCCCAAGCCCGCCAGATCGGCGAGGCCCTTAGCGCGCTGGGATACGGCGTCTGGCGGGACGACGAACTGCCGGCGCACCGGGCTTATGCGGAGGTGATCGAGGAGCGGTTGCGCGCAGCCAAGGCGGTCGTGGTCGTCTGGTCGGCGGAGGCGGCGAAGTCGCAGTGGGTTCGCGCCGAGGCCAATATGGCGCGCCAGGCGGGCACGCTCGTGCAGCTGCGTATCGATAACGTCACGCCGCCGCTGCCCTTCAACGAAATTCAGTGTGCGGATCTGCGGGGGTGGCGAGGCGACGAGGCGTCGCCTGGCTGGCGCAAGGTGACGGAGAGTGTCGGCGCGCTCGTGCGGCGACCGGTCGCCGAGCCGCCGCCGCCCCAGGCCGGTCCGGCGCCCCCGACGCCCGAGAAGTTCTCGGTCGCGCTCACGCCTTTCACCGATCCAACCGGCATTGCCGCCGGCGACGATTTCGCCAGCGGTTTGGTGGCCGAGATTGCCACGGCGCTCGCCCGCTTCGCCGTCCTCAACGTCGTCAAGGCGGGCCCGACCTCCACGGCTCGCTACTTCCTGGAAGGCAGCGTCCAGCGCTCCGGCGCGCGGGTGCGGATCAACGTGCAGCTCGGCGACTCGGGGCAAGGCGAGCGGGTGTGGGCCGAGCGCTTCGATGGGGCGCTCGAGGACCCGTTCGCCCTGCAGGACGACGTGGCGAACAGGGTGGCGGGGCGGGTTGAGGCGGCCATCCTGACCCGCGAGACGCGGCGCATCGCCTCGCGCCCACCCGAGAGTCTGACGGTGCACGAGCTGTGGCTGCGCGCCCGCGAGACCATCCGCCGGGCGGGGCTCGAGCAGGTGGACGAGATCGAGGCGCTCAGCGAGCGCGCGGTCGCGCTCGATCCCGCACACGCGCCCGCGCTCGCCATGCTGGCGTGCGCCCTCGGATTTCGCATCGCCTACGCCGGCGCCGGCGCCGATGAGCTCGACACACGGTTCGCTGACGTTGTGCGTCGGGCGATGGCTGCCGGGGCGGACGATCCCGAGGTGCTGGTTTGGGTCGCCGAAGCCTACCTGCTGGCGGACAGGGACATGGTGGTCGGCCAGGCGCTCGTCGATCGGGCGCTGCAGATGAATCCCGGCCTGGTCCTCGCCTGGGACATCGCGGGCAACATCCGCATCCAGAAGGGGGAGTACGAAGAGGCGCTGACCTTCTACGAGCGCTTTCTGCATCTGGATCCGGTTTCGCCGTGGCGCACCTATGTGTGGCCGAGCATGGCCGGTTGCCTGGTCGCCATGGGACGGTTCGACGAGGCGATCCCACTCGCCAAGGAAGGCCTGCAGATCGCCCCAGACAATCCCTGGGGTGCCGCTATTCTGATCGCGGCCCTGGCGCATTCCGGCCAAATCGACGAGGCCCGGACAGTCCTCGCCAGGTTCGACCCGCGCCAGGCGGGCGTCTTCAGAACGAACCAGTTCGGGCCGAGGCTTACGGACATGATCGACGAGGCGCTCACCTTCTCCGGCTGGACGGCTTTGGATCAGGCAGGCTCCTCGCCTTCGCGGCGATGAGCGGACCGTTGTGACGATGAACACCGACGCCTTCATCGCCGGCCTGCCCAAGGCCGAACTGCATATGCACATCGAGGGCAGCCTCGAACCGGAGATGATGTTCGCCCTGGCCCGACGGAACCGGCTTTCCCTGCCGTTTCCGGATGTGGCGTCCCTGCGCGCCGCCTACCGCTTCACCCGCCTGCAGGACTTCCTCGACATCTACTATCAGGGCGCGGCGGTGCTGCGCGAAGAACAGGACTTCCACGACCTGGCCCTGGCCTATTTCGACAAGGTCGCCGGTGACGGTCTCGTCCACGCCGAGATCTTCTTCGATCCCCAGACTCACACCGACCGGGGGATTCCCTTCCAGGTGGTGGCCGACGGCTTGCTGGCCGGCATGGCCGCGGCTAAGGCGCGCCACGGAATCACCTCGAGACTCATCGTCTGTTTCCTGCGCCATCTCACCGAAGAGGCGGCCTTCGCCACCCTGAGAGCGGCGGAGCCCTGGCTGGACCGGATCATCGCCGTGGGTCTGGATTCGTCCGAACTTGGCCATCCGCCGGGCAAGTTCGCCCGCGTATTCGCCGCCGCTGCCGACCTGGGCTTAAAGCGCGTGGCCTACGCCGGCGAGGAGGGCCCGCCCGAAACCATCGCCGAGGCTCTGGACGCGCTTGCGATTGATCGCCTGGATCACGGCAACCGCGCCCTGGAGGACCCGGTCCTGACCGCGCGCCTGGCCCGCCAGGCCATGACCCTCACGGTCTGTCCGCTGTCTAACCTGAGGTTATGCGTGGTCCCCTCGCTCGCCGCCCATCCCATCGCCCGTATGCTGCGCCTGGGCCTGCGCGCCACCGTCAATTCCGACGATCCGGCCTATTTCGGCGGCTATGTGAACGACAACTACCGCGCCGTGGCCCCTTTACTGACCCACGATGACCTCGTCGTTCTGGCGCGAAACAGCTTTCTGGGCTCGTTCCTCTCCGACGCTGAGATCGCCGCTCATGTGGCCGCGGTGGAGGCCTACGCCGCCGCTTCGCTGGCTGGCGCCGCCGGCGAGGGTTAGAACGCCGCATGGGCCATCACAGCCGCGCCGCCGCCGTCGTCGATGAACTCGATGCCGAGTACCAGCGCTCGGTGGCTAATCTGCGCGAGGACCTGAGCGCTTTCCTGGCCACCGGCACGCCGCCGGATCCCGGCCGCCGAGCTGGCCGGGCCTACGCCTATCCCGAACTGCGCCTGACCTACGCGGGCAAGGGCTCGCCCCTGCGCCTGCCCCGGGCCTTCGCCCGGTTCAGCCAAAGCGGCGTCTACGCCAGCACCATCACCCGCCCCGACCTGTTCCGAAACTATCTCACCGAGCAGCTGTCGCTCCTGCTCGGCGACTTCGACGTCGAGGTCGAGGTCGCCCGCTCCGACCAGGAAATTCCATTCCCCTATATCCTCGACGGATCGGTGGACCTGGGTTTGTCGTGGGAAGCGGCCAACGACATCGCCCGGCATTTTCCGACCACGGAACTGGCCACCATCGGCGATGAGATCGCAGATGGCCTGTGGTCGCCCGACCGCACCCCGCGCCGACCCCTGACCCTGTTCGACGGCGCCCGGACCGACTTCTCCCTGGCGCGCCTGGCGCATTACACGGGCAGTCCGGCCGACTGTGTCCAGCCCTATGTGCTGTTCACCAACTACCACCGTTATGTCGACGAGTTCGTGCTGTGGGGCGCGGCCCGGCTGGCCGACGCGGACAGCCCGTTCGAGTCGCTGGTTTGCCCGGGCGGGGTGGTCATCACGGCCCAGTCGGAGGATCCGGCGCGGGTGGCGGCCGAGAGCCCGTGGCGGCGCCATCAGATGCCGGCCTACCACCTGGTCGGGCGCGAGCGGCGCGGCGTCAGTCTGATCAATATTGGCGTCGGGCCATCAAACGCCAAGAACATCACCGACCATCTGGCGGTGCTGCGGCCGGAGGCGTGGTTGATGATCGGCCATTGCGGCGGCCTGCGCGCCACCCAGACCATCGGCGACTACGTCCTGGCCCACGCCTATCTGCGCGACGACAAGGTGCTGGACGAGGTCCTGCCGCCGGAGATTCCGATCCCCTCCATCGCCGAGGTCCAGGTGGCCCTGCAGCGCGCGGCCGAACGGATCACCGGCGAGAGCGGCGATGAGCTGAAAAAGCGCCTGCGCACCGGGACGATCGTCACCACCGACGACCGCAACTGGGAGCTGCACTATACGAAGAGCGCCTTGCGCTTCAATCAATCGCGGGCGGTGGCCATCGACATGGAGAGCGCCACCATCGCCGCCCAGGGCTATCGCTTTCGCACCCCCTACGGGACGCTGCTGTGCGTGTCGGACAAGCCCATGCACGGCGAGATCAAGCTCCCCGGACAGGCCAACGCTTTCTACGAGCGGGCCATTTCACAGCATCTGCGCATCGGCATCCTGGCCATGGACCTGCTGCGCGAGGAGGGCCATCGCCTGCATTCGCGTAAGCTGCGCAGCTTCGACGAACCACCGTTCAGGTGACTGCAAGAGTCGCTATCCACAGATGACGCAGATGGGCGCAGATAGAAGTCCTATCTGAATCCTGCTCAGCGAACTGGGCCCGCCGATTTTAACGCGCGCGAAGCGCTCAATAGCACCCCCAAACACAGCTTAAAGGCGGAGGGCGCATTAGTTCATCTGCGCCCATCTGCGTCATCTGCGGATCAAATCTGCCGATCGGATTAGAACTTGGCCTGCAGTCGGATTTCGAAGGTGCGCGGGTCGTTCTGGACCAGGAAATCGTTGCCGTAGATCGACGGCGAGGGTTGCCAGTTGCGCTGGTTGGTCAGGTTGTAGACCGAGGCGGTGATCTTGTAGTGGCTCCACTCATAGAAGATCGCCGCGTTCATCGTGTACTGCCATGGGATGCGCGGCGAGACGTAATTGCCGCCGTTGGCGATCAGATAAGCCGGCACGAACAAGGAGTTGGCCAGGTCGAGTTTGCCTTCGGTGGTGGTCTGGATCGGGCCGGTCACCTGCAGCCCAAGCCGGAAGCCGACCCCGATGGGGAATTTATAGTTGCCCAGAAAATTGAACACATGCTGCGGCGTGCCAGGGTCCTGGAACTTCTGGCCCGGGAGGAAGGCGGCGAACAGGCCGGCCCCGTCGATGTTGAGGCCGGGCTGGGCCGGATAGTTGTAGAAGCCCGCCGGTCGGTTCAGCGTCGTGTCGATGTATGAATAGCTCATGGTGGCGAACAGGTTGCGGTTGGGCTGGAAGTTGGCCTCAACTTCGACGCCGCGGATATTGGCCTGGTCGGTGATCGTGCCGCCGGGCCCGGTAGGCACCCCGCGTTTCTGGTCGAAAACGGCCGAGCCGATGAACAGCTTGTTGTTCAGCAGATTGAGCTTCAATCCGGCCTCGTAAAGGTAGCTGTCGGCGCGCAGCAGCTCGTCGTCCGGCACCTGGGTCAGGGCGTTGACGCCGCCGACGCCGCCGTTGGGGTTGAGGCTCTGGGTCCAGTCGACGGTCAGATAGGCGCTGGCCCACGGCTGGGGCTTGTAGACCACGCTGCCGTTGACGTCGGCGAGGCCATAGACCCCGGTGGTGTGGGTTGCGGGCAGGGTGCTGTCGCAGAAGTTGACGGCCAGGCACGGCAGCGGATCGCGCGTGCGGTCCTGGACGGCGTCGATACGGCCGCCGAACAGGAAGCTCCACTGGGGCGAAAACTCCATGCGGTCCTGGAAGAAAAAGGCCGTGTCATAGAGGTCGGAAATGCCGGTGTTGGCGCCGTTGGTCGGGTCGCGGGCCGGCACCCCGTACTGCGTGCGATTGAACACCGAATTGTAGGCGAAGGCGTCGGCGAGTTCGACCTGGTAGGCGTTGCTGTACACCCACAGGGCCGGATTGGCCGTCAGGTCGTAGACCGACACCGCCTCGGCGCTGAAATCGGTGATGTAGTTGACGTGAGCGAAGCGGAAGCTGACTCCGGTCACGAACTGGTTGTGGATCGATCCGATATCGAACGAACCGGTCAGGTCGGTGCGGTTCTCGATCGTCCATGAGCCGTTGGAGTTGTCGGCGAAATAGTAGAAGTCCTGGTTGTCGCTGTTCAGGTAGTTGAAGAAGGTGTTGTTCTCCAGGGTGAGATTCCCGCCCAAGCTCAGGGTCTGGATCAGCTGGGCATTGAACAGCACCGCCCGCGCCGAGGTGCCGGGCGTCTCGTCGATGGTGATCTTGGGATTGAGGTGGACCGGCGCGCCCAGGGCGACTTCGGTCAGGATCGGGGTCACCGGCGAATACGGATTGCCCGGCGAGCCGATCTGTATGCCGTTCATGCCGCAAGGCTCACTGAAGGTGCTGAAGCACTCGTTGCCGTCAGGCGCGCCGGTCAGATAGGTCCCGTGGTCGATCAGGTCCTGGTTGACCCGGTTGATGCCGACGTTCTCGGTGTACTGCTCGACGTTGATCTCGGTATTGAAGTCGAGCTGGTAGTTATCGTTGGGTCGCCAGCGCACGGCGCCATAGACGGCGTTCTTGCGCATGTAATGGCCATAGAAATAGCTGCCGCTGTCCTCCCCGGAATAGCTGAGCAGGAAGCCGAGCTGGCCGCGGATCAGCGGGCCGCCGACATCCACCGTCCAACGCCGGTTCGACACGGTGTCGAACGAGGCGTTCACGCTGGCGGTGAAGGCGTTGAGGTTCGGGCGCTTGGTCAACAGATCGACCTCGCCGCCGACGCCCGGTCCCGGGCCGTCGATGACGCTGGCAGGCCCCTTGGTGATGGCGATGTTCTGGAAGGCGTCGAAATTGAGCGGCGCGCCATAGCCGTTGTCGGTGAAACTGGCCCGCATGCCGTTGTAGAACACGTCCGCATATTGTCCGCGGATGCGCGGGATGTTCGGGGTGCCGAAACCGGAGTCGGTGTAGCTGCTCGAGGTCAGATACGAGAAGGCTCGCGGGTCCTCGATGTTCAGGGTCTCGAGCTGGGTAGTCGACAGCAGGGTCGAATTGCGCGGCGTGTCCATGACATTGAGGTCGAGGCCATAGACCGAATTGAGCTTGAGGCGCGTGGGCAGCACCGTCTCACGATAAGGGATGCCGTTGACCACGAGTTCGGACACGTCTGTGGCCTTGGTCCCCGGCGGGGCCTGGTCGGCCGCCAGAGCGCGGACCGGCGCCATGAGCGCCAAAGCGGCGGCGGCTACGCACAGATGGCGTGCGTGCAGGCGGATATGCGGCGTGGAATGGTCTGACATGGTTTTTCGAACCCCCTGATGGCCGACGGCTTAGCCGTTCGTTGATGGCCGATTCGCCCCGATCTTTGTGCGCATTTTCACCGGTCTGTGAAGAGCCTTGCCATTGCCCGCGCAATCGGCGGTGCTTGCCGCCTTGTTGAGCGCTGGAGCTTGGGCTCAGGCACGGCGGAAAATCGTGTTACAAATCGACGATTCCAGCCAACAGGCCGCCGAAATGGCCTGACGCCAGGAGGGGGGAACGCCAGCATGCGTTCGATGCTTGTCATCGGTTCGGCGCTGACCGCCGCTCTGGCCGCGGGGGCGGCCCACGCCGCGAACGACGGGACGGCGGTTGGCGAGGTGGTGGTCACCGCGCGTCGGGTAGCCGAAGACCAGCAAAAGGTTCCGGTGGCGGTTACGGTCGTCGACAGCCGGGCCCTGGTCAGCCGTAACATTCGCACCCTCAACGACCTGCAGACGGCCCTGCCGGGCGTTCAGTTGGCCGATTCTCCCGACAACGTCGCCGGCACGGTGATTTCGATCCGTGGTCAGAACACGCCGGATGACGCCATCACCACCGATCCCAACACCGGCGTCTACTATGACGGGGTCTATCTTCCGCGCGTCAACGGTCTGAAGTTCATCCTTCAGAACTCGGACGAGGTCGGCCAGGTGGAAGTGCTTCGCGGCCCGCAAGGCACGCTGTTCGGCCGCAACACCACGGGTGGCGCCTTCAACATCACCAGCGCCGCGCCGACCGCGGATTTCAGCGCCTACGCCCGCGGGATCGTCGGCAATTACAGCCTGTGGGACGTGAGCCTGGGCGCCAACATGCCGTTGGCCCCGGAAGTCGGCCTGCGCCTGGCTTTTGAGCATGGCCAGCATGACGGCTACGGCCAGGACGCGCTCGGGGCCGGACTGCAGAGCGAAGACTATGATTCCTTCCACGGCCGTTTCGCCGCCAAGGCGGGCGATCGGTTTTCGCTCGACGCCGTCGCCAACTACATCAGCTTCACCCAGGGCGAGTCGGTGGTGAAGCTGCACGATTTCAACCCCGCCTCCCTGGAAAATCCCGCCACCGCTCAGATCGCCGGCGCGGTCATCACCGATGTGCTGATCGAAAGCGGGCTGGCCCCGATCCCGCAGAATTTCCCCACCGGCATCGGCATTCTCGACAGCTTCATCGGCGGTTCGCCCTATCGGACCGGCGGGACGGACGACGCCTCGCCCAACCGCGGCCACCTGTTCACCGCCGGCCTGACCCTGGCCTATCAGCTCAATGACATGCTGACCTTGAAGTCGATCACCGGGGTGGCGACGACCGCGAGAAGCGGCAGACTGGATCTCGACGCCACGCCGTTCGCCATACTGCCGGTCCAGGAATACACCCAGAGCACCGCCTGGAGTGAAGAGGCGCAGGCCCTGTTCCGGGTCGGGCGCGTCGATGGCGTGGCCGGCGCCTATTTCAGCCGCGAAACCGGCGAGGACGACACCCTGGCCAGCGAGCTTTCGGTCCTGGGCGCGCCGCCGTTCACCTACGATGGCGTCGCCGACAATCGCAGCGAAGCGGTATTCGCCCAGGCCAACTGGCGCCTCACCGACCGGCTGACGATCACCGGCGGCCTGCGCTACACCTGGGATTCCAAGGGACTGCGCTCGTTCAACCACGCCGGCGGGACCTTCGCCCGGGGTCTTGCCGTTCCCACCGATCCCAACGCCATCTTGCCGGGCGGGTTTCCAAACCCCGACTTCGGCCAATCGACCAACCCCGCCTACGTCTGCCTGATCGCTCCCAATCTGCAGAACGTGGCGCCGGGTCTGTGC
>DASXMK010000194.1:0-5068 GCA_036495705.1 Caulobacteraceae bacterium
AGGCGGGCGCCGGCGGGCAAGCGTGCCCGAAGGCGCGGGCCATCGGCGGCGTCGACCACCGCCGTGTGGGTCAGGCGCGCGGCCAGTTGTGGCGGCGCGACGACATGGTCGGCCAGCGGCGTCGCGCCCTTCGGCCAGGCCGGCGGTGTGGCCTGGGCGCCGGCCCAGAAGGCCGTAGCGCGGGGGTCCAGCGCGGCCTCCAGGTCGTCGCCCAAGGCCGCGGCCAGGGCCGCCTCGAAACCGGGGTGCGGCGAGACCTCGGCCAGGGCAGGCGGGAAGGCTTGGCCTTCTCGGGTCCCGGTGAGGCCGGCCAGGGCCCCGGCCTCGGCGCTCGCCGCCGCCAGCTGGTCCTCGGCCGCCCGGGCGGCTTCCCGAGCTTGAGCCTCGCTCGCCTGGGCGGCGGCGCGGGCCGCTTCGGCGGCCTCGATCTCGCTCCTGGCCGCGGCCACCGCCTCCATGGCTCGGTCGAGCGTGTCGTCAGACGGCGCCGGCGCGGGGGCCACGGCGTCTAGTTCAACCCCGACTTCGGTGAGTGTCGCTTCGATCCGCGCCAGCCGGGCCTGGGCTTCGGCGAGGCGTGCGGTGGACGCCCGCGCCCCGGCTTCGGCGGCCGCGACCTTGGCGGCCAGGCCCTCGACCTCGCGGTCGCAGCGGGCGGCGGCTTCGGCGGCGGCCCTGGCCGCAGCTTCAAGTTCCGGCGTCCGCTCGGGCGAGGCGGCGAGTTCCGAACGCAGCTGGGCGATCTCGATGGCGAGGCCGGCTTCGGCCCCTGTCGCATCGTCTAGCCGAGCGGCCTCGCGCGCGTCATCCTCGGCCAGGCGCTGAAGGTCGGCGGTGAGCCGGGTGACCTCGGCCCGGGCCAGCTCCAGGTCGCGATCCAGCCGGTCCTTGTCGATGGCCAGACGGCCGAGGACCGCGCTGGCCGCCGCGTCAGCCTCGCGCAGCGGCCGGATCGCCGCCTCCGACTCTGACGCCGCCTGGGTGGCGGCCGTGGCGACCCGCACCGCCCGTTCCAGTTCCGCATGGGCGCCGGAGGCTTCAGCGGCGGCGCGTTCGGCCGCGGCCCGCGCCTCGAGCCAGCGGTGGCGCAGGAGGGAGGCGTGCAGGCCGCGGATGTCCGCCGCCAGGGCCCTGTAGCGGGCGGCCTGGCGGGCCTCGCGCCGCAGACGCGCCAGGCTCTGGTCGAGTTCGCGGGCGAGGTCGTCCAGCCGCTCGAGATTGACGGCCGTGGCCGCCACCCGCAACTCGGCTTCGTGGCGGCGGCCGTGCAGGCCGGTGACGCCCGCGGCCTCCTCGAGGATCCGCCGGCGGTTCTGCGGCCTGGCGGCGATCAGTTCGGAGATCTGGCCCTGGCGGACCAGGGCCGGCGAATTGGCCCCGGTCGAGGCGTCGGCGAACAGGATCTGGACATCGCGGGCCCGCACCTCGGCGCCATTGACCCGGTACGTGGACCCTTCGCCGCGGTCGATCCGGCGGGTGACCTCGAGGGTCGGCTGGGAGCCGAACGGGGCCGGCGCATCGCCTGCGGCGTTGTCGATGGTCAGGGCCACCTCGGCATGGTTGCGTGAGGGCCGACCGCCCGAGCCGGCGAAGATCACATCGTCCATGCCCTCGCCGCGCATGGCTTTTGCCGAGGCCGCGCCCATCACCCAGCGCAGAGCCTCCAGCAGATTGGACTTGCCGCAGCCGTTGGGGCCGACGACCCCGGTCAGCCCCGGTTCGATGCGGAATTCCGCGGCGTCCACAAAGGATTTGAAGCCCGAAACGCGCAGGCGGACGAAGTCCATGGCGGCTTAAGGGCGCCGTCGTCGCGACTGGGCGTCGTCGATGGCCGCGGCCAGGGTGGCGAGGCTGGTCTCCCCCGGGAAGCGCCGCCCGGCGACATCGAACGCCGGCGTTCCGGTCACATGGTCGCGCTGGGCGTAGGTGTCCGCGCGGCCCTCCAGCGCGGTCAAGGCGGCGTGATTGCTCAGGCAGGCGGAGACCTGGTCCCGGGACAATCCGGCCCGCGCCGCCGCATCGAGCAGCGACGGCATATCGTCGCCGTCACGCTGCATGCGCGGCTGGGCGTCGAACAGATCCTCGACCACCTGGAAATAGCGGGCCGGGCCAGCGCACCGCGCGGTCAGGAAGCCAGCGGCGGCGACGGCGGAATCGCCGGTCAGCATCTCGCGCAGGACAAAGCGCACGCGCCGACTGTCGATGTAGCGTCGTTTGAATTCGGGGAACACGTCCTGCGCCCACGCCGCGCAGTGCGAGCAGCCGAGCGAGGCGTATTCGATCACCGTCACCGGGGCGGCGGGATTGCCGAGGCTCATTTCGTCGGCCCCGCCGGCGCCCATTAGGGCGACGGCCTAGACAGCCAGGCACAGGCGCGCGTGCATTCTCATGTGGCCGGCTTGGCCTGCGTCGCGCCCGATTTGGCCTGGGCCACCGCCGCATCGAGATCCGCCATCGACATCTCGCCTTTGGCATAGACCTTGCCGTTGATGACGAAGGTCGGTGTGCCGCTGATCTTGTCGTCGTTGACGTAGCGATCCCAGCGGTCGTTGAGCGCCTTGATGGCGTTCGGATCGCGGATGCAGGCCTCGAACTGGGCGTCGGTCAGGCCGGCCGAGCGGGCAATTTGCAGCAGCATGGCGTGGGGATCGCCGCCCGTCTCCAATGGCGCCTGAGAGTGATAGATGGCGTCCACGACCTGGAAATATTTGTCCTTGCCGGCGCAGCGGGCGGTGAGGAAGCCGGCGGCGGCGATGGCCGGATCGGCGGTCAGAGCTTCGCGGGCGACATAGAACACCTGGCCGGTGTCGACGTACTTGGCCTTGAAGGCGGGAAACACCTCGTTGTTGAACCGCGCGCAGTGCGGGCAGGCGACTGAGGCGTATTCGATCATGGTCACCGGGGCCTTGGGATTGCCCAGGGTCATGTCGTCTGGCGCGGCTTGGCCGGACGGCTTCTGGCAGGCGGCGAGGCCAAGCACGGCCAGGGCGGCGGCGAGGGCGATCAAAGCGCGCATCTCAGAAACTCCGGTCGGAGGGGAGAGAATAGAGCGCGATTCCGCGCCCGTCTAAAGCTGGGCGCCTTTAGCCACCAGGGGCGGTGTCCGGCAAGCGCCCCCTCCGTCCCTTCGGGAAGACAACGTGGGCTCTACCGCGCAAACAGGGTCAGGCGCCGGGGTCGGATGCGGGCGGGCCCGGCGGGCGGAGCGTTATCGCGCGCCACCAGCTCGAAGGCCTGGCCCTCGATCCGGCAATCGACGCGCAGATCCGGCCCGCGGGCGCTGACAGCCAGGACCTTCGCCGCTAGGCCAGTCCCGTCAGCCGGGGCGAAATCCACCTCGTCAGGGCGGAAGAACACGTCGACTGCCCCGCCGGCCGTCCCGGCCGCTGCGGCGCTGACCCAGTCGCCGACGCGCAGCGAGCCATCTTGCACGAAGCCATCCAGCCGGCAGGCCGGGCCGAGGAACTCATAGACGAACGGATCGCTCGGCTGGTCGTAAAGCGCCTGGGGCGGGCCCGTCTGCACCAGCACCCCGTCACGCAGGACCGCGACGCGGTCGGCCAGGTCGAGGGCCTCTTGCTGGTCGTGAGTGACGAACACGGTGGTGACGCTGGCGCGGTCGTGCAGGTCGCGCAGCCAGCGGCGCAACTCCCGGCGCACCTGGGCGTCGAGGGCCCCGAACGGCTCGTCGAGCAGCAGCATCCGGGGCTCGATCGCCAACGCCCTGGCCAGGGCCACCCGTTGGCGCTGGCCGCCGGAGAGCTGGGCCGGGTACCGCGTCTCCAGGCCCGGAAGCTGCACCAGCTCCAAAAGCTCGCCGACCCGGCGTCGGATCTCGCCGGCCGCCGGGCGCTCGCCGCGAGGCCGGATCTTCAGCCCGAAGGCGATGTTCTCGGTCACGCTCATGTGGCTGAAGAGCGCATAGTGCTGGAACACCATGCCGATGCGGCGACGGCGCGCCGGCAGGGCCAACAGATCCTGGCCACGGAACGAGACCTGGCCGGCGTCCGGCTGCTCCAGTCCGGCGAGGATGCGCAGCAGAGTGGTCTTGCCTGAACCCGAAGGACCAAGCAGGGCCAAGAACTCGCGGTCGGCCGCCGCCAGCGACACGCCTTTCAGCGCCAGATAGCGGCCGAAGGCCTTGGAGACGCCATGGATCTCCAGGTCGGCTGGCGGCGCCTCAGGCGCGGCGGCCATGCGCAAGTTCATCGCCGTTGTAGAAACGGTCAGCGGCGATAGCGCAAGACGCCGATCGCGCGCGGACATTGCGCCAGGGCGATTGGCGCTTCGGCAGGCGTGCTCAGCGGCGTATCATCCCGGACGGTCGGGGCGGCGGGAAGGAGCCGCGATGCCCAGGAAGCGCGCAACAACGGGGCCCCAGTGGCCGAGCTTCACCGGCAAAGCCACCCTGGTGGGCGTCAGTCCCAGCGGGCGGGTCACCGTCTATGTCGACGCCACGCTCGGTCCGCCCGGAACCAAGAACGCCCGCGACTTGCTGGCCGACGTCGACCGCATCGTCCAGGCCAACGACCACTTTTTCGCCGCCACCGCCGGCAGCGTGAACGTCATCGTTTTCGCCCTCGGCGGCCAGACCGATGGAACTGGCGGCGCCGACCACATGGGCTGCGACTACCTCACCGGCGGTAATATCGAGGTGTGCGCCGCGTTCGGGGCCTCGGCCCGGGTCGAGGCCCTCTTCGAAGCCGAGTTGAGCGAGTGCAACATGGGCGGGACCCTGTGCGGGGTGAGCACCGGCGAGGCGCTCTCGCGCTGGTGCGCGGCCAGCGTCAGCAACAATGCCCTGACCGATTTCGCCACCGCCCCCTATTGGTTCGAGCACCGCGCCCCCGACTTCGTGAACCGCACCGATCCCAGTGACCGCAACGCCACCAGCGTCGGCTGCGGCATGGCCTTCATCTCCTGGCTCCTGAGCCAGAACATCAGCCTCGAGGCCATCGCCCAGGGCCTGGTGGCGCTGGGCGCCGCAGGCACATTCGCGCAGCTTTACGGCAATCTGACCCACAAGGCGCCCAATACCGCCTGGCCGACGTTCAAGGCCGCGATTGGC
>DASXMK010000195.1:0-1564 GCA_036495705.1 Caulobacteraceae bacterium
CGCGAGGCCGCTCCATTGGGGCCACGGAACACCACGGCGCAGGTGATCTGGCCGCCAGACATATAGTGGGTCTTGGCGGCCGAGTTGATGATCTGATCCATCGCCTGCATGGCGAAGTTGAAGGTCATGAACTCGACGATCGGCTTGAGGCCGACCATGGCCGCGCCCACGCCGACTCCGGCGAAGCCATGCTCGGTGATCGGGGTGTCAATGACTCGCCGGGCGCCGAACTCCTGCAGGAGTTCGCGGCTGACCTTGTAGGCCCCCTGATATTCGGCCACCTCCTCGCCCATCAGGAATACGGCCTCGTCGCGCCGCATCTCCTCGGCCATGGCGTCGCGCAGGGCGTCGCGGACCGTGGTGCGGATCAGTTTCGCCCCGGCAGGGATTTCCGGATCCGCGACGGTTGGCGCTGGTTCCGGCGCACGTTTGGCTGAAGGTTCGGAGCCGGGCTGGGGCGGAGGCGGCGGGGCCTCGGCCTGGGCCTTGGGTTTTCCCGGGGCACCGCCAGCGAGCCGGGCTATCGGCGTGTTCACCTTCACACCTTCGGTGCCCTCGGGCACCAGCAGTTCTTCGACGACACCTTCGTCGACCGCCTCCACCTCCATGGTCGCCTTGTCGGTCTCGATTTCGGCGATGACATCGCCGCTCTTGACCTCATCGCCGGCCTTGACCAACCATTTGGCGAGGGCGCCTTCCTCCATGGTCGGCGAGAGGGCCGGCATGAGCACGTCGGTCACGCGGCCTCTCCCTGATAAATGTCGGTGAATAGTTCCTCGGGTGCAGGCTCTGGCGCGGTGCGGGCGAATTCGGCGGCGTCGGCAACGATCGCCTTAACCTCGGCGTCCAAGGCTTTGAGCCTGTTCTCATCGGCGATTCCTTTGGACTCAAGTCGGTCACGCAGGTGGTCGATGGGATCGCGCGTCTTGCGCACCTCATCGATCTCGTCGCGGGTGCGATATTTGCCCGGATCGCTCATCGAGTGACCCCGGTAGCGATAGGTCTTCATCTCCAAGATGGTGGGGCCCTTGCCGGAGCGGGCGAAATCGGCTGCCTCGAGGCCGGCGGCCAGCACCGCCGAAACGTCCATGCCGTCAACCTCCCGGCCCGGAATGTTGAAACCGGCGCCGCGGCGATAGAGGTGGGTATCAGAGGACGAGCGCTCGACGCTGGTGCCCATGGCGTATTGATTGTTCTCGATCACGTAGACGGCGGGCAGGCGCCAGAGCGCGGCCATGTTGAAACTCTCGTAGACCTGCCCCTGGTTGGCCGCGCCGTCGCCGAAGTACACGAACGCCACGGCGCCATTGTCGCGATAACGATTGGCCAAGGCGATGCCGGTGCCAAGGCTCACCTGTGCCCCGACGATGCCGTGGCCGCCATAGAAGTCATGCGCGGTGGAAAACATGTGCATGGAGCCGCCCTTGCCCCGCGAGGCGCCGGCCGCGCGGCCGGTCAGCTCGGCCATCACCACCTTGGGGTCCATGCCGGCGGCCAGCATATGGCCGTGGTCTCGGTAGCCGGTGATCACCTGGTCGCCCTTGTCGCGGGCGGCCTGCATGCC
>DASXMK010000196.1:0-16226 GCA_036495705.1 Caulobacteraceae bacterium
ATCCCATCCAGCTGTGGTGGGGCCCAGAACGCCTCGGCTTCCACAACGAGGCCTATCGCCTGTCGATCAAACCGGCGCGCAACGGCGGGTCGCTTGGGCGACCAGGCCGCGAGGCCCGCAAGGTCTGGAAAGACGTCGGCCCGCAGGTCGAACAGGTCATGGCCAGCGGCGAGGCGGTCAGCCACGAAAATGTCCCGGTCCCGATCCTGCGCAACGGGCGCCGCGAGGACGCCTACTGGACCCACACCTTCGCCCCGATCGACGATCCCACCGCGCCGAACGGTGTCGGCGGCGTCCTGGCCGGGTGGTCCGAGACGACTTCAACGGTGGTCCGCCAAAGCCAACGCATCGCGCATCGTCGGAGCCAGCGACGCCTGCTCGAGCACGCCCCCGGCTTCATCACCTTCCTTGGCGGACCCGATCACGTTTACGAATTCATCAACGACACCCATCACCGCCTGTTCGGAAGCGAGACCTGGCTGGGAAAGCCGGTGCGCGAGGCGTTCCCGGACCTCGCCGGTCAAGGGTTCCTCGAACTCCTCGACCAGGTGCGCCGGACCGGAGAGCCGGTGGTGCTCCAAGGCGCGCCTATTCGTTACCGTCGCGGCGCGGGGACAGCGCCGGACGAACGCTTCCTCGACCTCATCTACGCGCCGGTGACGGACACCGACGGCGCCGTCACCGGCATTTTCTGCCAAGGGTTCGACGTCACCGACACCCACATCGCCCAGAAGAAGCTGCGCGAGAGCGAAGCGCAGCTGCAATCGATCCTCGACTCGGTCCCGGACGCCGTGATCGTGCTCGACGCGCACGCCCTCATCCAGTCGTTCAGCGCCGCCGCCACAGCTTTGCTCGGCTGGACGCCGGCGGACGTGATTGGCCACAACATCCGTATGCTGATGTCCGTACCTGATCGCCAAGCCCATGACGCCTATTTGGAGGAATTTGAACGCACGGGCGTGCGGCGCGCGTTCCCTAATCCGCGCATCATTTCCGCCCGGCGCAAAGACGGCTCGGAATTTCCCGCGCAGCTGTTCGTCGGCGAGGCCCGGACTGCAAGCCATCGGCTGTTCACCTGCTTTGTGCGTGATCTCACCGAACAGCGGTCCGCCGAGGCCCGGCTCCAACAACTGCAGGCCGATCTGCTTCACGCTTCGCGCGTGAGCGCCATGGGCGAATTGGCCTCGAGTCTGGCCCATGAGCTCAACCAGCCGATTTCAGCCGTCGCCAACTACCTGCGCGGAGCGCGGCGGATGGTTAAACGCGGCGATCCTGACCGGCAGCATCTGGCCATGGCCCTGGACAGGGCCGCCGGGCAGGCCCTGCGCGCGGGTGAGGTCATCCGCGGCATGCGCGACTTCATGGACCGCGGCGAGGCGGAGATGCGGGCCGAGAGCTTGAGCACCTTGGTCGAAGAGGCGAGCGCTCTGGGCATGATCGGCGCCAAGCTTCGTTCCGTGCGCCTGACCACCCGTCTCGACCCCGGCGCCGATCGCGTCCTGGCCAACCGTGTCCAGGTCCAGCAGGTGCTGCTCAATCTCATACGCAACGCCCTGGAGGCCATGGCCGAGTCGGATCGCCGCGAATTGACCATCAGCAGCGCGGCCGTGGACGTCAACTTCGTCGCCGTTCGGGTGTCGGACAGCGGACCGGGCCTGAGCGAGGAGACGCGAAAGAGCCTCTTCCGACCGTTCATGTCCACCAAAGCGACCGGCGGCATGGGCGTGGGACTTTCGATCTGCCGCAAAATCGTGACGGCGCATGGCGGCTCGATCGGGGTCGAGGCCAATCCGGGTGGCGGAGCGACCTTTGTTTTCACCCTGCTTCGCGACGCCGACGCGCCCGCCGCGCTGGGGTGACCACGTCCGTCGGCAATCTCTAAGCTGGGGCCCAGCCTGTCGGACCCGTTCCGGCCCGCCCGGTCATCATCCCGTCAGTGGATGGCGCGAGCCAAGGTCGCGCGGTCGTAGTAGGAGCGGCCCTCGTCGGCCGCGAGGCTCTTCGTCCAACCCTCCGAGTGGGCCAGCCAGGTTTCCAACGACAGGCGCGCGGTCGGATCGCCCTGTCGGATGTCGGCGATGGCGGCGGCGAGATCGAGATCGGCGACCCGCAGGCTTTGCACGTCAGTCGCCAAGTCCGGCGTCGCATACCGCTCGGCCATGTCTCCGAGCGCCGTTCGCGCCGCCCCGACCATGAGCATCGCCGTCGCCGGATCATTGCCGGCCAGCGCCGCCAGGCCCGCGCGCACGGCGCGGCGGGCGTTCTCGGCATCCGCCTCCATGATCACCGGCTCGGCCGTCGCGGCCGGGCAGGCCGACGGCGAGAGGGCCCGCACATAGGCGGCCAGGCCCGCCAGTACGGCCGGCGGCGGCTCGGCCCCGTCGAACTCCTCGGTGACCAGGCCATGAATGAAGCGCTCGAGCGCCGGTGATCCCGGCGCCTGCGAGATTTTGAGCGCGGACTTGGGCCCGCCGAGGTCGGGAATGGGCTTGGGATCGAAGACATTGTCGCCCCGCTTGGGGCTGAACAGGAACGAGGTCACATCAGCCGTGCCCGGGGCCCCGGAAAGGCCCGGCAGGCTGAAATCACGGTTCGAGCGGCCATTGCGGTGACAGGTCTCGCATTCGACCCCCGCCCGGGCCGCCGCGCCGCCCAGAACCAGGGGCGTGCGAAAGGCCGCCCGGCCAACCTCGACCAGATAGGCCTCGCTGGCCGATTTCGGCGCCGCCAGGCACTCGACGGGCCGTTGCGTCAGGATACGCGCCCCATCGGCCCCGGGCGCGACCCAGCGCAAAGCGTGCAGGGGCGGCGGCGGCGCCGCGGCCAGGGCGGCGCCGGCGGCGAAGAAAATCAGGAGGCGGGATCGCCGCCGTGATCGATCCAACGCCGCAGGTCCTGGGCCTCGACGCAGCCGAACGCGCATGCATCCTCGAGGCGCGCCAACATGAGCCGCGCCCCGGCCATGTCGCCGCGGATGACCTTCAGTTCGCCATAATATTCAGTGGCGCCGCGGTGTGTCGGGGCTTCGGCGAGGGCCCGGCGATAGAAGCTTTCGGCCAGGTCGAGGCGACCGAGTTTGCGCCACACATAGCCCTTGTAGGTCAGGATGTCGGGGTGCGGCCCGAAACTGCGTTCGGCGGCATCGAGGGCTTCGAGGGCTTCAGGAAAGCGGCGCTCGTTGATCAGACTGACGGCGCGGGCATAGGCCACGTCGCCGGTATTGAGGGCCGCGAACTTGAAGTCGCCTTGCAATGGCAAGGCCGAGGCGCTGGGCGAGACCACCCCCAGGGCCTGCTGCACTGCGGCCACCGCGGCCTTGATATCCGCGGCCTCGGCGCAGGCGCTGTTGCAGGCTGTGGCGCGAGCGTTGAGCACAGCCAACTCGGCGTTGGCCTTGTCGTTTTCCTTGAGCTTGGCTTCGGCGATGGCGAGATCGCGATGCGCCGCGATCGGCGCCGGGTCGAGCTTGACCGATTTCGTCAAGGCTTTTTCGGCGCCTTTTAGATCGCCGGCGCCGGACTTCGCCGACCCCAGCATGTACCAGGTGTTGGCATCGCGCGGCTGGGCGTCGGCCACATTCTGGAAGTGGCTGGCCGCGGACTTGAATTTTTCCGCCTGATAGTCGGCCAGGCCCTGCTGATATTCCCGCACCGGGTCGTATTGGGGCGCAGTGAAGCTCGGCATCTGGCCGCCGCCCCCTCCACCCGTGCCTGAAGCCAGAGCCAGCGAGGCCGGCGCCATGCCGGCGGCGATGCCCCAGGCCAACGCGGTCCGCCAAACGGCCATGGCCAGTCCTCCCATTTGTGGGTCAATTCCCGACGGGTCTCGACCGGTTCAATACCTAACAAGCGGCGAGCGCCGATGGCAACCGGGCGACGCTTGCGTGGCGGCCGGGCGCAGCGTATTAGCGCCACCCTTCGGCGATGACTGATCCTCGGTAGCTCAGTTGGTAGAGCAGCCGGCTGTTAACCGGCGGGTCGCAGGTTCGAGTCCTGCCCGGGGAGCCATCCCGCGACGACTCCATCGCCCGCCAGAGAGCGTTCATGTCCGACCCCTCACCGGTCACCATTTTCCACAATCCGGCCTGCTCGACCTCACGCAAGGCGCTGGAGGCGATTCGGGCCTCGGGCCGCGAGCCGAGGGTGGTGGAGTATCTGAAGACGGGCTGGACGGTCGCGCAGCTGAAGGACCTGTTGCAGGCGATGAAGGCGCGGCCGCGGGACATCCTGCGGGTGCGGGGCACGCCGGCCGAGGAGCTGGGTCTCACGAACCCCGCCGCCAGCGATGAAACCCTGCTGGCGGCCATGACCCAACACCCGGTCCTGGTGGAGCGACCGATCGTGGTGACGGCGAAGGGGACTGTCCTCGCCCGCCCGGTCGAGCGTCTGCAGCCCTATCTCTAGGCGAAGCTTCTCCACACCGAAGGCAGACCGGCGAGATCGAGGTCGTCACGGCGAAGCAGAGCCTTAGCCCGGCTGCGCACCACGTCTTCCTGAGCCGCGCCGAGATAGCCGGCGGGCGATTTGCCGTCGACCCTGGCCAACAGCAACGCGCCGACCAGGGCCGCCGCGCGGCTCGACAGCGCCGCAACGGGCTCGAAAGTGACGCCGGTCAGATAGGCGTCGCGCAGGGCCGCGAAACTTGCCATCACGGCGATCCGGTGCGGCGCCAGCCAGACCGTTTTCAGCAACAGATGGGTAAGGCAGAAGGCCAGGTCGAAAGCGGGATCACCGATCGCCGCCGTCTCGGCGTCGAGGAACACCGGACCTTCGGGCCCGACCAGGATGTTCTTGGGGCTGGCGTCGCCCCAGATGAGCGTGCCCCGGCGCTGCGTCAGTCCGTCCGCCAGGTCGCGCAGTCGCGGGGCCACGTCCGGATGCCTGTCGGCCGGATAGAGGAAGAACGGCTCGATGCGCAGGGCGTGGAAATTCGCGCTGTCGGGAAACCGGGCCGCGATGTCCGCCCGGCCGGCCATGGCGTTGTGGATACCGGCGAGGTCGGCCCCCACCCGCGCCGCGAAAGTCGGGTCGACGCGGCCCGCGGCCATCTCCTGCTTCCAAACCGGATGGCTCGCCGGATCGAGCCAAGTCATGGCGAACAGGTGACGTTCGTGCGCCCAGCCGACCACCTCGGGGACCTGGCGCGGATTGACCTCGCGCACGGCCCGCAGCCAGGCGACCTCGATCCCATCGCGATCCACCGGCGCGCGCCAATCGGCCGTGACCCGCAGCTTGGGGATGGATCGCTTGACCACCATGGCGCGCCCGCGATCGGTGTGCACGCCGAACACGTCGGATGAGACCCCTCCGGTCAGGGGACGCACATCCGCGCCCTCCCCCGGCGCCAGCAGACCCAGCTCGCGCAGCGCCTGGATGACCTCAGCTGTCGCCGGCGACGCTGCTCCGCTCACTGAGCGGGAACCAGAGCCTCCCCGCCGGCGGTCACCAGCCCGGCTTCCTTTTCGCCGCTGGCGGTCATCGGATCGTGGGCCAGGTCGCTGGCGTCGAAATCCTTGAGCCAGCAGGCGAACTCCAGACACACGCCGTCGGGGTCGAAGAAATAGATCGAGCGCACGAACACCCGATCGGTCACGTCGCGGCTGACCTGCGAGGGAGAGTCGTCGTGGTTCAGCACCGGCGAGACCTCCACACCCTTGGCCTTGAGACGTTCACAATAGGCGTCGAACTTGTCGGCCGGGACGTCAAAGGCGATGTGGTTCATGGAGCCGTGGGCGGTGATCATGGAGCCGTGACCCGGCAGTGCGCGCGGACTGGAGACGCCCGGCGCCGCCTCAGGCGCTTCGGGGAACCAAAAGAAAGCCAAGCTGTCGCCGTTGCCGATGTCGAAAAAGAAGTGCTGACCGGAGCCACCCGGCATATCGATGGTCTTGATCAGCGGCATGCCCAGGATATCGCGATAAAAACGGACGGTCCGGGCCATGTCCTTGCACACCAGGGCCAGGTGATTGACACCGCGAAACTCGAACTCGCTGTTGACCCGATCGCCCATGGCGCGCGCTCCCTTGGCTCATTCATGACGTCGCGGCGATTGAACCCTTACCCCCGCGCCCGGTCAATCTGCGCCAACGGGGCCGCCGTGGCCCTGGCCACGGCCTTCATGCTCGCCGCCGGCGCGACGGTGTCGGAGCCGCAACTCAATGTCGATTGCCGCGGCGCTCCCGGTCCCGCCCCCACTGTGATTCTGGAGTCCGGCGCCTTCGGCACCTCGGCGGACTGGGATCTGGTGCTGGACGACCTCGCCCGCGGTGGCCGCGTGTGCGCCTACGACCGCGCCGGCGTCGGCGCTTCGCCGCCCGGGACCGATGGTGCGGACGTGGTCTCGATCGCCCAGGGATTGGCCACCCTGCTCGACACCCTCGGCGAGACCCGCCCGGTGATCCTGGTCGGCCATTCCAACGGCGCGCTGTACATCGAGACCTTCGCCGCTCTATGGCCGCAGCGGGTAGCCGGGCTTGTCTATGTCAATGGCGTGACCAGCAACGATACCGCCGACCCAGCCCTGTTGGCCGATCTCAACCGCGAGCGGCGGCTGTCGAAACTGGCGGTCGACGCCGCCGAGCTTGGCCTCGCGCCACTGGCGGCGCCGTCGGTGGTGGAGGCGGAGCGTCTTCCGGACGCGGCCAGGCGGCGCAAACTGTGGGCTCTGTCGCGGCCAAGACGCCTGCGCGTCGCCCGCGACGAGGATGCGGCGATTGTTCCCGGCCTCTATGCTGCCGCACGGCTCGGCGGCTCGCCCCCGCAAATTCCGACGGTGAGTATTTGCGGGGCTCCTCACCTGACGGCCGCCTTAGCCAAGGCTTGGTGCGCGGCGGAGGCCGTCCCGGCCCAAAGAGCGCGTCAAGGGTGGGTGCTGACCGCGCCCGGGGCCACTCACGTCTCACCGCTGTCGCGCGACCGGGCCTATGTCGTCGCCGCGGTGGACTGGTTGCGGTCTCTGGCCAAGGCGCCTGGAAACTGAAGCGCTACCAGGCTCCGACATTGGGCATGGAGGTCCACGGCTCTGCTGGAGCCAGCGCCCCTCCCTTTTGCAGGAGCTCGATCGAGATACCGTCGGGCGAGCGCACGAAGGCCATGTGCCCGTCGCGCGGTGGCCGGTTGATGGTGACCCCGCCGTCCATCAGCCGCCGGCACACGGCATAGATATCGTCGACCTGATAGGCCAGGTGACCGAAGTTGCGGCCGCCCTGGTAGTCTTCGGAATCCCAGTTGTGGGTCAGCTCGACCAGGGGCGCGCGTCGCGCCTTGGCGGCTTCCACATCATCAGGCGCCGCCAGGAACACCAGGGTGAACCGACCGCCCGGATTGTCGACGCGGGTGACCTCCTCGAGACCCAGTTTGGCGCAATAGAAATCCAAGGCTTTGTCGACGTCGGCCACCCGGACCATGGTGTGGAGATAGCGCATTCCGATCCTCCTGAGAGTGCGAGCTTAACCTATCCGCCGACGCCTTCCAGGGCCTCGTCGGGGAGGGCCGCGGTCCGGGTTTGCCGTCGCCAGAGCGCCGCATACTCCCCGCGCCGGGCGAGCAGCGCCTCATGGGTCCCGCGTTCGACGATCCGGCCGCGGCGCACGACCAGGATCTGGTCGGCGTCGACGATGGTAGACAGGCGGTGCGCGATCACCAGGCTGGTGCGGCCGGCGCGAACCTTGCGCAGGGTGGCCTGGATGGCGGCCTCGGTGGTCCCATCGAGGGCGCTGGTGGCTTCGTCGAGGATCAGTAGCCGGGGATTGGCCAGGAGCGCGCGGGCCAGGCCCACCCTCTGGCGCTCGCCGCCCGACAGCTTGAGGCCGCGCTCGCCGACCGGCGTGGCCATGCCGAGCGGCAGGCCGGCGATGAACGGCGCCAATTCGGCCGCCTCGGCCGCCGCCCATACCCCGGCCTCGTCCGCGTCGGGGTCGCCAAAGGCGAGATTGGCGAACAGGGTGTCATTGAACAGGGCCACATCCTGGGGCACCAGGGCGGTGGCGTGCCGCAAGGACGCTAGGCTCGCGTCGCGCAGATCGAGGCCGTCCAGCCGCACCGCTCCGGACTGGGGATCGATGAGCCGCAGCGCCAAGCGCGCGATGCTGGTTTTGCCGGCTCCCGACGGGCCGACAAGCGCGGTCGTGGTGCCCGGGCCCACGGTGAAGGTGATGTCCGTCAGCCCGGTCTCGCGGGCGCTGTGGCGGAAGCCGACGTGGTCGAACATCAGCTCCGCGCCGAGGCCGGAGGCCGGCGGCAGCGGCAGTGCGTCCGGCGCGTCGGTGATTTCCGGGGCCACCGCCCTGAGGGCCAGCATCTGCTCCATGTCGATGAATGACTGACGGATTTCCCGATAGTTCATGCCGAGGCTGAACAGCGGCGCATAAACCTGCTGCAGGATCAGAATACAGGCAGTGACCCCGCCCAGACTCATGCGTCCTTGCAACACCTCCTGGCCCGCCAGAAGCACGACGCCGGCCAAGCCCAGATTGAGCACCACGGACTGAATGCCGTTGAGCAGCTGCAGCGAAGTGTTGGCTTTGACCGCGGCCGCCGCATAGTCGCTCATGGCCCGGTTGTACTGAGCCGCGGTGCGGGTTTCGGCTCCGAAGGTCTTGATGGTTTCGAAATTCATGAACGCGTCGACCGTCAGGCCGGCGGCCTCGGAATCGGCGTCGTTGAGCGCCCGGCGATGGCCGATGCGCCAGTTCGAGATGCTGAAGGTGAAAGCGACATAGACGGCGATGGTCGCGATCGCCGCCGCCGCCAGGCGCCAGTTGAAGCGGCTGGTCAGCACCGCCCCCGCCATGACCAGCTCCAGGACGGTGGGGCCAAGATTGAACACCACGCTGCGGAGCAGGAAATCGGTCGAGCGGGCGCCGCGATCGATGACGCGCGACAGGCTGCCGCTGCGCTTGGACTGGTGGAAGCCCATGGACAGGGACAGAGAGTGCGCGAAGGTCTCGACCGCCGATTGGGCCAGCGCCCGCTGCGAAACCGGCGTGAAGATCGCGTCGCGGACATAGGGCGTGACCCCGGCCACGAATCTCAGGCCCACCCAGCCGAGCGCCAGGCCCGCGAAAGCGATGAAAGCTTCCTCCCCCAGGGCGCGCCCATGGTTCAACCGGTCAATGGCGGCCTGGACCATCAGCGGTCCGACGACACCGGTCCACTTGCCGAGCAGGACCAGGCTCAAAGCCACCGCCAGCCGGCTCTTCAGACCCCTGGCGCGCGAGCGCAACACCAGCCGGCCAAGATCGAGCATCGAGGTGAAGAAGTTGAAACGCGGCGTCACGGCGGATTCGACTCCCGGCCCCGTACTGTCGGGGGCGATCTGGCCGGCAAGCTCCCTCACGAAACCCCCACGCCGCGATCGAACAGCACGGTGGACTGCACACCGCCTCCAGGCGTGCGCCAGTCGATTCGCCAGCCCCCCGGGGTCGGCTCGGCTCTGAACGGCCCGGAAGTCGGCGGTTCGGCCGGCGATACGGTCAGGGCGGTGGCGAAACGGCTCCCGGCCCCGGCTACGGTCAGGACATGGGGCCCGGCGGCCAGCGGCTCATTCAGGGCCAGCATGAAGCGACCGTCCTTGTCGACCCGCGCCGGCTGCGGAGCCGCGCCATCAACCTGCAGGGTGACCGGCCCTGCGGTGGGCCCCTGCCCCGATATGACCGCCCCGCCCTTGCGATCGAAATCCACGGCCAGGATCAACGGGGCCGGGCGGCGGGCCTGAAGCGCCACCGAGCCCGAACCGGCGCGAAGCTGGGCGGCCTGTCCCGAAGGGGTGACCGCGACATAGCCTTCGGCCTGGACCGGACGCCCCTGCACCTGCGCCGACAGCCCGAACAGCCTGACGGTGTTGTCCGCGGGCAGGACGAAGCGCCAGCCGCCCGCGGCGTCCGAGGTCGCGAATATCGCTTCGCCGGCGGGACTGGCCAGCCTGACCTTGGCCGCCGGCGTGGCCGTCCCGCTCAACATCAGCCTGCCGGCCGACAGTCGGCGGGCGCCGGTCACCGTCGGCGCAGGCGCATAGCCGCGTTCGGCAACGGAGGCGCCGGGCGCGCCTGAGGCGCGCGTCGCATCGGCGTGTGGGCGATCGCAACCGGCCAGGCCGACGGCGATGACCGCCGCCACCGCCGACGCCCTTGTCTTGCTCAACCAATGCGCGCGATGAATAGGATCAACCTCCGCTTGTGTTCGTTTCCGCTTCGCGGGTCCCCTCGACGCGCGTCGCGATCACTCCTTGTCTCGGAAGATATAGCTAATGTCCCGCTCGGCGCATCGCCTCGACAGTGTCTGCGTCTATTGCGCCTCGTCCGCCGCCGCACCCGCGTCTCTGATGGCCGACGCGGCGCGGTTCGGCCAGATCCTGGCTCGAGAAGGGGTTCGGCTGGTCTATGGCGGCGGCGGCATTGGCCTGATGGGAGCCTGCGCGCGCGCCGCCCATGAGGCGGGCGGGCGGGTCCTTGGGGTGATTCCGGCCTTCCTCACCGAGCACGAGGCCGCCTACACCAAGGTCGAAACGACGGTCGTCACCAGCATGCACGAGCGCAAGATGCGCATGTTCGAAGAATCTGACGCCTTCGCGGTCCTGCCCGGGGCCATCGGCACGCTGGAGGAATCGATCGAACTGTTGTCCTGGCGACGCCTTGGCCTGCACGCCAAGCCGATCGTGTTTCACAATCCCAATGGCTTCTGGGACCCGCTGTTTGCGCTGTTCGCCCAACTCGAACGCCAACGGCTTTTGCCGCCCGAGTTCGCGGCCTGCTGGGATCAGGTGGACGATATCGAGGCGCTGTTGCCGGCGTTGCGCGCGGCGCCCCCGACCGAGCCGGTGGCCGTGCCCATCGTCCAGAGAGCCTGAACCCTAGGACGCGTACTCATGGACCGACCAGTTTGGGTGCGCGTATCACTGCCGCCCCAAAGTCTTGCGGGCGGTAGGCAAAGACCGATTTCGACCCTCTGCTGACACCCACCGGGGGCGGCGGTCGAGCCGCCGCCCGTCCCGGGGCAGGGGCCGGCTTGATCGATGCGCCGGCGCGGGGCAAGCTGGGCCATGGGTTCGAACCCGGGCCGCTCTTGGTGTGGGAGGACGTCGTGAAAACGCCTGTAGCCGTGGCATTGCTGGTGGCGCTGGCGCCCGCGCCTGCCTGGGCGGCGGGCTACAGCACGGACCAGAAGACCGCGGCCTACGAGGTGAGCCTGACGATCCCCGAGGCCCCGGCGGCGATCCCCGCCCTGAAGGCAGAAATCCTGCGCCGTTTCCTGGCGGCTTCAAAATCGTTCAAGGCCGACGCCATCGGGGACAGGAAGGAAGAAGGCCCGCAAGATTTCCATCGCTACCTTTTCGACAGCGAGTGGCGGGTGACCTTCGACAGCCCTCGGGTCATCAGCGTTTCGGACCTCTGCGTCATCGACGAAAACGGCGCCCATCCCACCAACGTCTACGACACCATTGTCTGGGACAAGCAGGCCGCGCGCGCCGTCGCGCTGCCGGATCTGTTCGTGAGGGCCGATCTGCGCGCCGCCCTGAACGCCATCGCCGAACACGCCAAAGCGTCGCTGCGCAAGAAATTCCCGCACGAAGAGGGCCAGCCCGCCGACTACGATCCGGTGGAAGGCAACATCGCCGCCGACCCCGCGAAGCTCGGCCAGTATGCGCTGACCTACGCCAAGGGCCAGACCAAGGCGAACGGCATTGTGCTGCTGTGGGGCGCCGGCGCGCCCTGGCCGAACGTCATGAGCGACATCAAGCTATCCATTCCGGTGGCGGTGTTCCGCAAATACCTGGCTCCGCGATGGGCCGCCGAGTTCAATTAGACCCCGAACGTAAGGAGGTTGCGATGAAAGCCGCATTGGGCGCGGCGGCGGCGCTCATCTGCCTGACCGGTAACGTCCAGGCCGCGGCGTTGCAGGCCTGCGATCTGACTTTGGCGGTGATCGACGCCGATCCGCGCGGGACCAATGTGCGCGCCACGCCCGGCGGAAAGGTCACCGTGGCGCTGAAGACCTCGCCCGATCCCGAGATTCTCGAAGACTGGATCGAGGTGCATGTCATCGGCCAGTCGGGCGACTGGTTCCTGATCGACGGCGCCAAGGACATGGGGGACAACGAGAAAACCATCTTCCGCGGCAAGGGCTACATGCACCGCAACGTGCTGGGGGCCAGCGGGCTGGAGAACGGCTTCCCGCTGTGGAGCGACCACAACGAAAAGAGTCGGATGATCGCCAAGGCGCCGACAGCCGACCAGACCGTGACCTTCCTGGACTGCTGGGGCTATTTCGCCAAGATCCGCGTCAGCGAAGGCTTAGGCTGGTCCGAGAACCTGTGCACGAACCAGCGCACGACCTGCCCGTAGAACCCGGCGGCGAACTTCCGCCGTTGGAGCGTCGCGTCGATCGTATACGGGCCCAGTTTGACCGGACGTGTCCCTTAACGGGATCGAGTCGGCTCGCCACCCTGCTCAGCCATTGAAGACGTCCGCTTTCGGGCAGGTCGCCTAGCCGGCATTATGAGTCCACCCCGAGCAAGATGGTTTTGAGATGGAATTGGCTCCCTAGACCCTACCGGGTGACCCGGTCGCGAAAGCCATTGACCAAAGGATAGCGCCGGTCGCGGCCGAAGGCCTTGCCGCCAATTTTCAACCCCGGAGCGGCCTGCCGGCGCTTGTACTCGGAATTATAAAGCAGGTTCTGGACCCGCTCGACGGTGTCGGGCGCGTGCCCGCGGGCGACGATCTCGTCCAGAGTGGCCTCCTCCTCGACCAGACCCTCGAGGATCGCGTCCAGCTCCTCATACGGAGGCAGGCTATCCTGGTCAGTCTGATCATGCCGCAACTCCGCCGAAGGAGCCTTGGTCAGGATCCGCTCCGGAATGGCGTTGAGTCCGCCTCCGTAGCCTCCGGTATTGGCGTTCCGCCAGCGGCAGATTTCGTAGACGTCGACCTTGTACAGGTCCTTCAGGACATTGAAGCCGCCGCACATGTCGCCATAGAGGGTGGCGTAGCCCACCGCCATTTCCGATTTGTTGCCGGTGGTGAGCAGCATCAGACCGAGCTTGTTCGACAGGGCCATCAGGGTGACGCCGCGGATGCGGGCCTGGATATTCTCCTCGGTCAAATCGGGCGGATGGCCGGCGAACTCACCGGCCAGCATGTCGTCGAAAGCGGCCACCGCCGGCGCGATGCCGATCTCCGCCAGGGCGATGCCGTTGGCGGCGGCGCAGGCGGCGGCGTCTTCGAGGCTTTCGCTGCTGGTGTAGCGCGAGGGCAGCATGAAAGCGCGCACGCCGTCCGGCCCCAGGGCGTCGCGGGCCACGACCAGGGAAAGCGCCGAGTCGACCCCGCCCGACAACCCCAGCAGCACGCCCTTGAACCCTGACTTGCGCACATAGTCGCGCAGGCCAAGGACCATGGCCCGATAGACCTCCTCGGGGCCGGTCGGCCAAGACGCCATCGGCGCATCGACGCAGCGCCACAGGCCAGCCCGCTTTTCCCACGCGCAGACGGCCAAGGCGTCCTCGAACATCGGCAGGCGCATCGCCACCTCGCCGTCTGCCTGCAGGGCGAAGGAAGCGCCGTCGAAAACCAGTTCATCCTGGCCGCCGACCTGATTGACATAGACCAGCGGCAGGCCGGTTTCGCCAACGCGCGCCTGCGCGATCGCAAGTCGTTCGTCATCAGCCGTGCGACGATAAGGCGATCCATTTGGCACCAGCAGCATCTCGGCCCCGCCGGACTTGAGCTGCGCGCTCGGACCCGGTCCCCAGATGTCCTCGCAGACCGGCGCCCCGATCCTCGCGCCCTTCACTTCGAACAACAGTGGCCGCTCGCCGGCGGCGAAAATCCGCTTCTCGTCGAACACACCGTAGTTGGGCAGGTCGATCTTGAACGCGACATCGCGGATCTCGCCTTCAGCCAGATGGGCGATGGCGTTGCGCGGCCGGCCGTCAGCATGCGGCCAGGCCAAGGTGACCAGAGCGGCGCAGCCTCGGCGCGTGCGAGCGGCCAGGCGTTCGAGGGCTTCGACGCACCGCCGCACCGCGGCCGGTTTGAGAGCCAGATCCTCCGGCGGATAGCCGATCAGAAACAGCTCCGAAAACAAGGCGACATCGGCGCGCATGTCGCTGGCCCGAGCGATGGCGTCCGCGGCCAGGGCTTCATTGCCGAGGATATCACCGACTTTTGGATTGGTCTGGACGCAGGCGATGGCGAGGCGGTCGGCGGACATGGCGCACCTCTTAATGCGCTTCACCCTGGCGTGGGAACCGGGTCGTGGCGCGTCGGCGTTTCGCGCCTTTTGATTTCAGTCGTCGCGGTGGACGCGCTCGCGGCGCTCGTGGCGCTCCTGCGCTTCGACCCCCAGTGTGGCGATCGGTCGCGCCTCGAGTCGGGCCAGACTGATCGGTTCTCCGGTCTCTTCGCAATAGCCGTAGACGCCCTCGTCGATGCGCCGGAGCGCCTCATCGATCTTGGAGATCAGTTTGCGCTGCCGGTCGCGCGTCCGCAGCTCAAGAGCGCGGTCAGTTTCCGTCGAGGCGCGATCAGCGAGGTCAGGATGATTTTCCGTCTCAGATTGTAAATGCGTCACTGTCTCACGCGATTCGCGCAAGATATCTTCTCTCCAGTCGAACAGTTTGTTTCTGAAATATTCCAATTGCCGATCGTTCATGAACGGCTCGTCTTCCGAAGGACGGTACACTTCGTCCTTCAACTTCAGTGAAGACGTTTGCATTGACGCCTCATGCACGTTTCATCCCGCGCCTGTGCTGGCAGGCGTCGCGCTTATAGCAAACCCCATGCTCGGGGCAATGCGGCTCTCATGGCGGGCGGATATGCTATGCGCCGTCAAAGCGAGGCAGCGGAGCTGGCCCCATGGATGTTGCTGCGCGAGAGGCGCACATCGCCCGCGTTCGCGCGGACGGCTACGCCATTGTTGAGAGCGCCATCGCCCCGGACCTGGTGGAGGCGCTTTTGGCGGCGCTGGAGCGGCTTGAACGTGATTTGCGGGCCACGCCGGCCGGGAACACGTTCGAAGGGGAGCGCACGGTCCGCATCTACAACCTGCTCGCCCGGGGATCGCCGTTCGAGCAGGTCCCGGCGCATGACAATGTGCTTCCGATCGTCGAGGGCGTGCTGGATCCGGGTTGCCTGGTCTCTTCGCTCTCGTCCATCGCCATCGACCCCGGCGAGACGGCCCAGCCGATACACGCCGACGACATGGTCATCCCCCTCGCCAAGCCGCATGCGCCGATCGTTTGCAATTCCATGTGGGCCCTGACCGACTTCACCGACGCCAACGGCGCCACCCGCCTCGTGCCGGGCAGCCACCTCGAACCCAACCCGGATTACGGGGGTCGGTACGAGACCATCGCAGCGGAAATGCCCAAGGGTTCGGTGCTGATCTGGGACGGGGCCCTGTGGCACGGCGGCGGCGCCAACACCACCGATGCGCGCCGCGTCGGCCTGGCCATGAACTATTGCGCCGGCTTCATCCGCCAACAGGAAAACCAGCAACTTGGCGTGCCGCCGGACACGGTCCTGGGGTTCTCGCCGCGGCTGCAGGAACTGCTGGGCTGGGGCGTATACCGGGGCCTCATCGGCCACATCGACAAGGATAGCCCAATCAACCGCCTCACCGGCGCCGGCGGGTTCCGCTCGATCTGGGACGCCTAGCGTGACCTCGCGATCGCACTACATGTTGCCGGCTTGCGTCGACGAGCAAAAGTTCCCTATATGTTCTTGCTGCGTCGGCGACTCCAATTATTAGATTGAGCCCCAAACGCCCGGCCCCGGGCAGACCCGCTCGAAGGTGAGATGTTCGAACAAAGCCGTTTCATCCGCGTGCGTGGCGCGCGCGAACACAATCTCAAGAACGTCAGCGTGGACATCCCGCGCGGCGAACTGGTGGTGCTGACCGGCCTCTCCGGCTCGGGCAAGAGCAGCCTGGCCTTCGACACCATCTACGCCGAGGGCCAGCGACGCTATGTCGAGAGCCTGTCGGCCTATGCCCGGCAGTTCCTGGAGCTGATGGGCAAGCCCGACGTGGACCTCATCGAGGGCTTGTCGCCAGCCATCTCGATCGAACAGAAGACCACCAGCCGCAACCCGCGCTCCACGGTCGGCACAGTAACCGAAATCCATGACTACATGCGCCTGTTATGGGCGCGCGTGGGCGTTCCCTACTCGCCGGTGACCGGTCTGCCGATCGAGAGCCAGACCGTCAGCCAGATGGTCGACAAGATCA